>JBBSHP010000029.1:0-13864 GCA_038232555.1 Bryobacterales bacterium | reverse complement strand
TTATTTCAGTGCACTCAGTCCATCAGTCGCCCTTGAGCGCCACCAGCGGGTCGGTCTTCGACGCCCGGCGCGCAGGATTGAATGCGGCCAGGAGCGCCACGGCCAGCAGAATCGAAACTGCGATCGCTATCGTTGCTGGATCTTGCGATGTGGTTCCGAACAGCAGAGCCGAAACGAGCCGGGCCGCAACCTGCGCCAGGGCGACTCCCAGGACAACGCCTATTGTCACGATTAGACCCGATTCGTAAAGAACCATTCTCAGGACCTTGTGTCGACTAGCGCCAAGTGCCATCCGAATGCCTATTTCCTGCGTGCGCCGCGTTACCATGAAGCTCATAATGCCGTACAGGCCAACTGCAGCCATGAGGAGCGCCAGAACGCCGAAAAAACTAGCGACTGTCGCCAGGAGCCGTTCGCGCACGAGTGTAGCGTCTATCAGTTTGCTTTGCGTCGCGATCTGCCGGATCGAAAAATCCGGGTTCGCAGCGCTCGTCTCGCGGCGTAGTGTTCCTTCAAGTGAAGCTACATCCCTGCGCGCGCGGACAGCAAGGGACATCACCAGTGGCGGCTGCGGCCATGTATAGGGCAGATAAACCGCCATCGGCGATGGATTCCGCAGGTTCTCGAACTTCGTGTTCTTCACGACACCGATCACTGTGACCCACTTGGGTGGCGTGTCCTCGAAATGGCTGAAGGTACGGCCGATGGGGTTCGTTGTTGTAAAGAAATGGTCAGCAAGGGCTTCGCTCACGACCGCCACCGTTGGAGCGGCCGGATCGAAATCGCGCGGTTCGAAATCGCGGCCCTTCACCAGTGGCATTCCCATGACGCGAAAGAAGCCCGCCGATGCCCGAAAGAACAGGCAAGTCGCCGGATTCTTCGTGTCTGGAGGAACGCCCGGCAGCCGTAACATACCATTTCCGTACGCCCCATTGAAGACACTTCCGGACGAGAGGCTTGCAGACTCAATGCCCGGAACCGCCGCTAGGCGGCGGCGTAGTTCTTCCCAGGCCAATGACAGGCGCTCCTGTCGAGCGGATCCGCGAAACTGAATGTTCGCAAGGATGACATTACGTCGATCAAAGCCGACGTCGATGGTTGTCAGGTTGATGAGGGTCCGCACAAAAAGCGCGGCGCCAAGCAGCAGCAGGAGCGACATGGCCACTTGAGACACGACCATGATCTTGCCCGTGTGCGCGCCCCCCGCGTACGCCAGCCGCGGACCGCTTTTCAGTGCCGAGTTGAGGTCACGCTGTGAGGAACGCCAGGCCGGGATAAAACCCGAGAAGAGCGCGACAAGTATGCCGATCAGCAAGGTAAATACCAACAATCGTCCGTCTGCCCGGAGCGCCAACTGGACCGAGCTGCCGGAAGGAGCAAGCGAGTTGACGATCAGCGGACTCGTCCAGTGGGCGAGAACGAGGCCGAGCCCCGCAGCACCTGCTGCGATAAGGACCGTCTCGGTCAAGAGCTGCCGCACAAGCCGCCATCGGCTCGCACCCAGTGATGCTCGAAGAGCCATTTCGCGCTCTCGGGCGCTGCTCCGCGCGTCGAGTAGGGTTGCAACAGTCGTGCATGCAAGCAGCAGGACGAGAGCGACCAAACCAAAGACAATTTGAATCGATTTGCCATATTCGGCACGCAACGAAGACATGCCCTTACCGGCAGGTATTACCTTAAGAGTCAGATGCCGAATGTGGTCGATCAAAGTATCCGGGGTACCTGGCGGGGCGTGCCCAACCATATCGAGCATGCGCTGGTGAAACAACGCCTGTAGCGGACCCAGAGCTTGTGCCGGGCTGGCGCCCGGATTTAGCCGGCCGATGAGCCGTAGTGATATGCCGGGCTGCGGCTCCATGCCAAGAGGTGTCCAAATATCGGCTGAGCTCCCCACCTCCAATCCAGAGAAATTTGGCTCCGCGGCTCCAACGACCTGAAAGTGAGAATTTCCGATCCGGATCATATTGCCAAGAACCCGAGGATCGAGATTAAAGCGACGTTTCCAGAATCCGTAACTGATGACGGCGATGGGCTGCCGACCCGCTTCGCGACCAATCTTGGTGGAGATTGTCCTGCCAATAACAGCGCCTACGCCCAGAACGTCAAAGTAGTTTTCCGAAACGACGACGCGTCGCAGGAGTTCCTCCGGAACGCCTTCGACTGCTGCCGTGATCTGGCGTGTTTCTGTCTCGCCTGCAAGCTGCACAAAGGGACCTGCACTTTCCGCCATCTTCGGAAAATCCGACGCTGCGAAGTGTTCCCCGTACTCCTGCAACCCCGGCCCATCAGGCTGAAGCACCTGGATCAGTCGTTCCGACTCGCGCAAGGGCAGGCTTCTGAGCAGCAAGGCATCCGCGATACTGAATATCGCTGTGTTTGCACCGATTCCCAAACCTAGCGTGATGACGATCACGGCCATCAGACCGGGTGCATGCCTGAAAGTCCGGACTGCGTACCGGACGTCTTGCCGGAAGTCGGCGATCCATCCGACCCGGCGGGTGTCGCGGCATTGCTCCTTTATTTGTTCGATTCCGCCTATGTTGCGTAGCGCCCCGAAACGTGCGTCTTCAGGGCTCATGGCGGAAGCGAGGTTCTCGTTGACGAGTTGCTCTAGATGGAAGGCCAGTTCCACGTCAAGTTCATGCTCGACGCGGGAAGAACGGCCGATCGATCGCAAGCGCAGCCGCAATTTGTCTGCCCATCGCATCCGATACTCCCGTCACACCATGCGCGCGATTAGATTAACGGCGGAAGAAAGCCGTTCCCAGCTGGCCAACTCTTTTTCAAGTTGCGTACGCCCAGCCCGCGTCAGGGAATAGAATTTAGCTTGCCGGCCAGTTTCGGTCCGTGCCATGCGCCCTTTGATCCACCCCTGTTGTTCCAGGCGATGCAAGGCGGGATACAGCGATCCTTGCTGTACCTGCAGCACGTCGCTTGAGATCTGTTGTATGCGTTTTGCGATCGCCCACCCGTGCTTGGGCTCTAAGAAAATCGTTTTGAGGATCAGAAGATCCAACGTACCCTGGACCAAATCGATGGGTTTGCCCATACTCTGACCATCTGCAATACCTCAAGCGATTGTAGACTGTCAAGGTCTAGTCTTGTCTCATGCAGGATGAGCCTGGACGAAACCCTGTTTCTTCACACAAGATGAGCCTGGAGGAGCGATTCGGCATGCTGGGAGTTGATCCGCGCGATACTGGCACGCCGAACGGAACGGTCCAGTTGCTCGCACGGTTATTTCGTGAAGAGCTACTTTCCCGGCCGTCAACGGGCCGCTTGATCGAGAATCTGAAAGCCACCACAACGTTCCCACGCGCCTGAAAGGACTCCTGCCACCTGGCACAATAGTGGCGCACAAGACGGGCTCGACCGGTACAGTGAAAGGCCTAACTGCCGCGACGAATGATAGTGGGGTGATCTTTCTGCCAGATGGCGGTCAAACTCGCCATTTCGGTGTATGTCAAAGCGAGCACGAGGGCTGACGCGGTGAGGGACGATAGCCTGCCTCAACTGTGATGCGCTACGAATGACACGCACCACCTGTGGAGACCATCAGAACCCCGGCAAGCATCTCGATTCATGTCCCTGGGAATTGATCGAAGCGCTTCGACGCTGGTGGTGTCGGCACTTCCATAAAGGTTTACTCCGACCAGCGTCTGGTCATTACCGTTGTGCCACTTGCCTGAGGACCTGGCCTATGGATTGGTAAGAGAGTTTTGGGTTCGCTGATACTCGGAACGACGCGGTTATCTAAAAAATGGCGTAGCTTCATTTTCGATGCCACAGGGCAACCTACAGTCCAAAGGCCAAACGTCCGATGTTTGAGTGAGGCTTTGCGGTCCGGGTCGCTCACTGACGGCAAGGATAATGACCCGAACGATACGCCGGGTGTGGCCACACCGTAATGGACAAGAAAGCTCTGAACATCAATGGCCAGCACAAATACGAGGTAATGGAGTGGGCGCACATTACTCAGGGATAGCGACAAAGCTACACATCGCGCGGTTTGGTGAGCGCGTCTTAAGGAATTGTGCTGCTTTGAGCTTTATGGGGGCCATTAGTTTGCTGGTAGTGGTCGCCGCCCACCTTGGTGGTGAAGAAAAGACTCTTCAAGACGGTAGCACTATGTCCCGAGCAGATATTGAATACGGTAATGTCCGTGGCCATAGCCTTCGGATGGATGCCCATGTTCCTGATGGTCCGGGGCCATTTCCTGCAGCTATCATCGTGCACGGCGGTGGATGGGTGACCGGAGACAGGAACCATTCAGTCCAGCCCTTGTTTCAGCCGCTGTCTGACGCCGGTTATGCCTGGTTTTCGATTAGCTATCGGCTGGCGAAGGGTGTTGGCAGCGGGTCCACAATTCTGAACGGCATCGCGCCTACACTTGTGCTGGGGTCCGCTATCGATGACGTTCGCCGGGCTATTGCATATGTAAAGCAACACGCCTCCGAATACCGAGTGGATGCCAGCCGTATAGCGCTCATTGGTGAGTCCGCAGGCGCTCAGCTTGCATCTGTGGCGGCGCTGCAACCGGGGCTGAACGGAGCCGTGCGAGGCGTAGTTGCGCTCTACAGTCCCAGTGACCTCGTCAAATTGGCACGGACATCACATCAGATACCCGATTGGGCCCGACATGCAGTTGGAGGCACCGTGTGGGAAGAGAAGCTACTGGCCAGTCTACGCGATCTCTCACCTGTAACTTGGGTGCGCAAAGACGCGCCACCATTCCTGCTTATTCACGGCACTGCTGACAACTTGGTGCCATTCGAGCAGTCCAACTTAATGTGCCAAAAAATGCGCGCCGTCGGCGGTACCTGTGAAGTTTATGCGGTCAAAGACGGCGGACACGGAATCCTTTGGTGGGAGTTCCTGAAGTTAACGGCTTACAAACAGCACATGGTACGCTGGCTTGAGCAAGAGCTATGCGTGGGCGCTGCATGTCATGATCGCCCTTGAACGCCGACTCCTTTGGCCACGATCGCGGTAACGGAGAGATTTCCTAGGCATCGGTTATGCGACCGACGCCGTTCGCGCCTGCATCGATGGGCGATCCCGGCGAGGCCCCTTGCGTGGTCGGAGTCGCCAGATTGGTCCGGTTCGATACATTATAAACTTCCCATGGCGGGTACCGGGCTGTCAATAAGAACGAGTTAATCATCTTCTCAGAAAATATTGATGCCGCAAATGCACAAAGAGGTTTTTTTGTTGCAAGGTCCTTTACTAAGGACGCGCGCGCCCAAGCCGCAAAGGATTCCAGAATCGAGCTCTTAACGGTCGCAAATCTACCGACCGAAAACATGCCCAGGCCTTTTGATTTTCATGTCATGGTGCCAGCCAACGCCAATATCGAGCTTGGATTCAAAGCTCGGGATAAGGAAACGTTGACGGACCCATACAGCGATCCCCAGTGCGCGATGTCTTATTAGATGGAACGACACTCCTGCGAGAGACTCGTCAGGACTTCGAATTCAGCAGCAACTCCCGCGCCCATCGTGCGGACCGCGCGGCAAGCAGCGCCGCATCTCGAGGATTGCGCACTTTGTTCCCCGAAACATCAAAGGCAAGCCCGCCCAACTGCACCAGAGCCTGGTCAAAAACCAGAAGCGCGTATATCGGCCATTCGGACCCATTGCCCGGCATGCAGCCCGCCCTAAGGGCTAGAAGAAAGGCTCGTGGCCCTGAAGCATTTGTTCCAGCTGCTTTACCCTCGAATAGACAATCAAGCGTCTCTGGTCTAATCGCACCGTCGGCGTGGAGCAGGACCGACACTTCGAGCATCGCAAAGTCCTTCAGCCGAGGGGCGCGTGAAGTCGCTCCTGCATCAAATATGAAGGCGCGAGCTTCATCACCAGACTCGCCAATATCCACGGCGACATTTTGCGCGTGCAAGTCACCATGCACAAACGTCTGCTCTGTGTATCGTTGTTCAGTTGTCAAGGCCCGAATCTCCTGCATCACCGCTAGGGGATCGTCGCCAGCCATGTCGCCCAGTTGCGGATGGCCATATTTCATCCATTCCTGACGAAGCCGTTCGTCGTCGTGGTACGGCCAGAAGAACCTGTGCGGAGCCTGCATGTTGGGTGATGTTGCACCCATCTGCCCTATTTGGTGAATGATCTGCGCCGCGACCGAACTGACCGCGTCGGCAGAAACAGCCGAGCCGCTTAACCACTGTGCCAGGGACACAGGACGACGTTCGCCGGGACCAACCGCCTGCGTGACCACCAGCGATCGGGTTGGACCAGCGGTATCCGCGACGACTGAGACGTGCTGAAGCTTGCTGCTGAGTCCCCGAGCAGCTGAAACGGTGGACGCACGACTAGACGAGGGATAGAGCTTGAAAAAATGCGCCCGCGAGGGCCGGTCCCCTTCGCCCAGCATAAACCGCCCCATCAACACCTTTGTCCATTCGCAATCCGGTTCCTGCTGGTCCGAATATCGATTGGCTGACCACCACTCGATGTCCAGTCCAACGCCGTTCTGATAACCAAGGACCGAACGCCGAAGCAGATCCTCTTCGCGCGGGCTTATGACGGGATACGTCTCCCGCTGGGCACCACCATGATTATCGCGATCGCCGAAGCGGATGTGCTGGCGCTCGGCGTCAACCCGCAGATGAGGCTCTCCGCCGGGAAGCTGCGCGGCATGCACAACCGTCTGGCCGCAACAGGCTACGTTTCATTCGTGAGTTAAAATCGTGGCGGTCCCACTCCATCGCGTGCAGTTCAGCTTGGCGCCGTCCACGCATCTCGATATCGAATGGACGAAGGGCGAGGGTGAGCCGATTGTGGGCTCCACTCCCATTACCTCGATGGCGTCATGCGAGCGCGAGACGGCCCCGGACGAGTACGCCCTGCGAGGCGTGCCTGCGATCTGCTGGGGTGGCTGGCTCTACGCCAAAGATTGGGACAATCTGCATCCCTGGCGGTCAAGAACACAATACCTTAACTCTGAGTCTGTAGTTGTGGAAGTTACAGAAGCCGTGGGCTGGCGCTGGAGAACGTCCATTTTGGTGTGGAATCGGTCTTGTCAGCTTAAGCGACAAGCCGATTCGGAAGTAGAGGAATTCGAAACAGTTTGGCCGCCGTTACCTTTCGCCAGACCTCGAAGGACCGAGATCTTAACTGGTGATGTCCAGGGTTGCAGACTCCAATCGCCACATGATTACAATTCGCCGAACACGCGACTGTCGTTCCATATCAGAAGCTGATCTTAGCCCCCAGCTGAATCTGGCGCGGCGAAACGGAGGAGTAGCTGAAGCCCTGAGTCAGCGTCGTAACTCCGAATAGACTGCTCGTTGCAGACGTATTCGGAGCGCCGAACGTCGGCTGGTTGGTGGCGTTGTCCGCGTCCATGCGCAACTCGAACCCTACACGCTCTCTGATCCTGAACCTCTTGAAGAAAGAGATACTCACCTCCGGCACCGCCCGGCCGCGGAAGTCAGTCCATTGCGGCACCGGCTGCGTATTCAGCGTAAACGGCTTCTGAATCAGCCACGCAACCGGTTCCGTATCACTGGCGCAGTTCTGACGTGCATTGTTGTTCTGATTGAACGTACACGTGTTGAACCAGCGCTTGAACGTCGGATTGGGAAGCGCCGGATCCAGCCCGGTGGAGTAAGCGCCGCTGACTCCCAGCAGCGCGCCGGAAACCCACTGCGTGTACCCCGATACCTGCCAGCCGTTTAACGCCGTCTTGAACAAGCTGTTCCGATTCTTAAACAGGTTCTCCGTGTAAGTGAAGATCAGATTGATCGTGTGGGGCGGCGTACCGCCGTCACGCGTGATGAACTGTCCTGGGGCATCCAAGCCGTTGTTCAGATAGATGCCATGGGTCGTGCTTTTGCCGAACGTGCCATTCACTATCACCGCGAGGCCCTGTGACAGACGCTTCTCGAACTGGAACACAACCGAGTTGTACTTGCTGGTGCCGAAAGACATGTTGTTCTCCGTAATACCGGTGAACTGGGGGTAGGGAAGCAGCGACTGCTGCAACGTTCTGGTGGCCCCGTTGAGCGAAGTTCCGGGCAGCAGACCCGCATAGGGATTCGGCACGCTGGTACCCGTCAGCGCGGATCCGTATTGCTGGTATTGCGCGAACGTGATCGAGTTCCGGCTATACGACGTCGGCAGATTGCGGCCGAACCGCCCGTTGTAAGAAATCTCCAGAACGGAACGGAAGGGAAGCTGATACTGCACGCCCACCGACACCGAGTGGCTGTATGGCATGACGCGGGTGGGCGAGATGAACGAGATGCCCTGCCCCACGTTCGTCAGCAGGCCCAAGGAACTGCCCGGGGGCGCCAGGATGCCCGTGGGAAACGGATTCGTGAGCATTCCGCAGCTCGCGCCCGTACAGCCCGGTGTGGTTAGCGGCGCGATGCCGGCGGCAGATACCGACGTGGACGGAGCCGTTGAGTAGCTGAAACCTGTGGTCGGGGCAACGTCGGCTGTGGGCGTAAATGTGATCCCCCAGCCGCCGCGAATTACCATTTTCTCGAGGACCTGATACGCAAAGCCCAAGCGCGGCGAAAAGCCTTTCAGATCCCGTTTGTAGGGTAACCGGTTGCTGCTGGATGCGAACAGCAGCCCGCCGTTCACCGCTGGTCCACTGGCTGAGCCGATGTGCGAAACCGTGGTTGCATCGAACCCGCGAATCGCCTGGTTGAAGCGGTCGGTAATGGGAGATTCATACTCCCAACGAATTCCAAGGTTCAGCGTCAGCTTCTTCACGATGCGCCAGTCGTCCTGCGCAAATACGGAGTAGTAATGTTGCCCCTGCGCGGGGAAAGAATTGAAGCTGCTGCTGACGCCGCTCGGATAGCCCAGAAGGAAAGACGCCATCGCGTCTCCGGACTGGGCGTCGGCCAACAGCGGATTCGCTTGTGTGAAACCCGCCGAGGCGCTGATCGTGAACGACGCCGGGGGACTCGATTGATTGTTCATCAGGTTCCGGAATTCGGCGCCAAACTTTAGCGTGTGCGTCCCCAGCGTCTTCGACAGCGTATCGCCCGCAACGAAGTTGTTGCTGTAGTTGAGAGTACTGTTGCCTCCGCCCAGCGTAAAGTAGTTCGAAACCGAAATCTGCGGAAACGCCACAGTCTGAAGCTGCTTCGTCAGGGATCCGGGAAAACCAAGCTGGGCTGGATCGTAGCCGATTGCGTAGTACGAGATTCCAAACTGATGGCGGTTCCAACTGGCGCGCGCCGTGTTTACGGTCGAAGGCGAGATCACCGACGTCAGGTTGATACCCGCGGCGATGTTGCCACGGAAGTGCGAGAACGAGTTCGACGCGTAGTCGGTTCCGAGGGCCTGAAAAGCGGGTAGACCCGCGCCGCCGCCATTGGTCTGGCTGCGCAGGTCGCGCATGATCGTGACGAACAGCGATTGGGATGAGCTTAGCCTGTGATCAAAGCGGAAGACGTGCGAATTGAACGGTTCGTGATCGTAGTTCGGGTAGACGCCGACGTTTCGCTGCGTGCGAGCGGCGATCTGCGTGGGGACCAAATAGTACTTCGCGATATTCGCGGCAATCGGGTTGATACGGCTGGGAGGGATCACGCTGCCCGGGAACAAGGTTCTGACATAGCTGCCGTCGGCGTTCTGTATGGTCGTGAGGGGATCGTAAATGGAGATCACCGGACCACTGGTGCCCGAGACATAGGTGCGCGAGAAGTCGCCGATTCTCTCGAGACTCGTGGGGGAAGTGAGGGTGTTGCCGGTCGGCCGGCTGTCGCGATAGACGTCCTGCGCGTAGGTGAAGAAGGTCCTATTCTTCCCGTTGTAGAGTCCGGGAATGCGGACCGGACCGTCGACTTCGATTCCAGGCTCGTTCGAACGGAAGGACGAGTTCGGAGCGCCGGTCGCGTTCGCCTCAAAGGTGTTGGCGTTCAAGGCGGGGTTGCGCATCAGCCAGCTGACCGAGCCGTGATACTGGTTGGTGCCGCTCTTGATCGAAACGCTGACCACGCCGCCTCCGGTGCGGCCCAACTCCGCGTCGTACACGTTGGTAATGATCTTGACCTCACCCACGGCGTCGGGAGGGGGCGAGATTGTGTTGGCGGCTCCGGTGCTCTCCCTGTATGTGTTCGGGGACCCATTCAGCAGGACCTCATTGTTGCTCCCGCCCAGGATACTGACATTGTTGTCCCCTCCATCGAACGGCCTGACCGTGGTGCCCCCTGTAGCGCCGGCGGAATACCGCGCCAGTTGGAAAACATCCTTGGCGTACGTCGGAACGGCCGCCACGAGACTCTCGCTGATCGTATTGCTCCTCGACGCCGAGACATTATCCAGCAAGGGAGCTTCCGCCATGACGGATACGGTCTCCGACGCCTGTCCCAACTGAAGCTTGAAGTCCAATGCTTTCCGGTCGGAACTCCGGAGTTCCAGATTATTCTCCACCGCCACTTTGAAACCAGGTGCGGTCACTGTCACCGAGTACTGTCCAGGATTAATCGGTGGAGCGGTGTAAATACCCGAACCATTTGTTTGTGCGGTTGTGACGACATTGGTCTCAAGATTCCTGACCTCGAGCTTGGCTGCAACTACCGCGGCGCCCTGCGGGTCGGTTACCGTTCCAGTGATGACGGCTCGGGTTTCCTGTCCCCAGATCAGGTTCCAATGCGCGCACGTCGCGAATACAGTGCCCAGTAAGATTCTCCGGAACTTCATTTCTTTAACACTCCTCGCTGCCCTTATGCGTATGGAAGATGTCCCGACCGTAGTTGAAGGTTGATGGCGGCGGCTGGATTTGATCTTACGCTATTTTCTCCTTGGAAGGCTGAGTGGTTGACTTGCGTTCCCGGCCGAGGATGGCAGCCAAGGCCCAGAGATGCCGCCTGATCTCCTGGCTCAATATCGAACGTTACGAGTGGGAAGGCTCTGCCGAACCCAGCGAATTGATAGTTTTCTCGATGCGCCCGATGAAGGCTGTGCTGCGATTGCGTGTCAGCCGGCTCTTGTCGATCCTGCCGTCGCCGCGGATTCCCGTTCCTAAGGAACATCAGGAACACCTGGAAGCCATTCTGAAACGCCATCTCAGCGTTTGGCCGCAATCGTAACGGAAGGTCGCCAGAAAAGTCGCTAGGCGAATACGGAGGAGTGGTCTGGGTGACCCGAACTTTTGCAGAACTTGACGCACACAACTCCAACATCGCCCGGGCGTCCAGATCACCGGGAGCGGAACTTCAATACAAGTTGGAACTTTCCTGGGATTAGATGTTTAGAGGCAGCGCTGCCCCCACTCCGCTTCGTGTTTTGCGCGCGCGCGAATAATGTGTAGTTCCGCTTCGCTCATGGTTCCCTTGAGACCGAGCAACAGACGATCGTTGAACAGCGCCGGATGATACACGCCGTCGTTGTCGCGCGCACCGCGCTTCCAGCGCTGTTAACCAGAAGTGCACGGCGTACCAGAGAGCCTGAGAGTCCGGCCTTCGGATGGCTGCCGACTGGCCTAGCCGCGCGCAATCCGCAGGCAATTTCGCCGGCTAGAGAGAGCCTTCGGGCCACAGTATTGGCCATTTGCGTGTGGTTGGAGTAGACCACCGGCAGGGCCGTTCCCGTCAGCCGTAGCGTTCGGGAGGGGGCCGCCGTGCCGATTCCGACATTCCCGCTGGAATCGATCCGCACGCGCTCGGCTAGCGCGCCGGTGGCATCGGCAGTCTGCACTATTACACGGCCCGGCACCTTGCCTGCCGAGACGGTTCCATCCTGGAACGAGACCAACGAGTTTGGCCAAGGCCTGCGGCGCCTACACAGAGGCTGACGGTGAACTGCAAGATCCTCGCTACGGGCGCCATCACGCCTTCAGACTTGCGGCTGAAGCATAATCGCGAGAAAGAGGGCGATAGGAACGCTTTCTTTGGCTTCGGCTCCGGAGAAAAGCCCCCCACCGAATCCGGCAACACCCTCCTGGGCCCCTATACCGACATCAGCGGAGCGCACCATGCCGCTTTGTGTCGGCGAATCCAGACCCATGGCCTGATGCGCTTCAGCAACCGCGTTCAATCTCCTCTGTATACTTCCAACCTTGAGACGCCCGCGCGTTCGGTTATAAAAAACGCTACTGCGTCCGGCGTTGCTGGTAGAGGTCGCTGTTCAAGAACTTCGCTTTCACCGAGTCGCAGCAGCTTCAGCTCCGCGTCGAAGCTTTCAACGCTTTGAATCAGGCCCGGTTCAACCAACCGACGGGAACCTTGGGCTCGCCGACTTTCGGAGCAATCACGAGCGCTGGCGATGGCCGCATCACGCAACTCGCGGTCAAGTACACGTTTTGACGCCTCGGAAAACTTACAAACTTCGCTTGTCGCGCCAGTCGAAATCGACGCCCGACGCCGATCAATCCCTGACCAAACGTCGAAATGTCGCGAATGGGTTGCGCTAAAACCACGAGGAACCTGAGTCGTTCAAAGCCACTCCGCGTGGTATTACGGTCGGTAATGAAACCGCCGACAATCAATCTGGTCGCAGCCGTGTTGGCGCTCATGGCTTCCATCCTGACCTCGCGGTATGAGGGAAGACGCCAAAGAAGCTGATTCGCCAATCGCCATGCTTTCTCCGAAGGATAATGACCGCGGGCGTACTCAGCCGGCCCAAGGTGCCATATTGCACCAGTTCAGCATCCAGAATGACCAGGGCCGGTGAAAGGACACGAATAGCTTCGTTCATCAACTGGGGTACGGTAGTCTCTGACCAGAACTGCGGCTCGGTGAGCAAAGGCGTGAGAAGCGCCGCTCCTCGCGCCTGCCTACCACTCCCTGTCCAGACCTCCGTATCGTTCGTGATCAGGGTTGATAGGAGCTGCCGGTCATGGTGCGCGAGGCTATCGTTGATAACCTGTATGAAGCGCCTAACCTGCACCTGGTCCCAATCCCGAGTGAAAGAGGGCTCCTGTGCGATTGCTTGGGAAAGTGCAGCGAACAGCGCGAGCTGACAAGGAGCGATCGACAATAAAGGCATCACATTTGAGGAATGCCGGGAGGAGTCCTTTCCTTTCACATGTTCCAACGGAGGCCATGATCGTACCGCGGCATTCGGAAAGTTCAGCGCAGTTCGCCGTCCGTTCTCTTGGGCCACCATGCAAAGCCCCAGTGCGATTACGATCATGAATCCGGCTTGTGGTTCCATACAAAAAACTATTGCTGATTAAGTTCCCCAAATCTCAAAGCCCAGGCCAGCTTCGTCTACGATTTAGTTTGACAAACCCCAGATACCTGATCCGAGCCGTGGAGAGGCCTAATCGCCAGATAGGTCGCTGAAGGGCACGCTGGCGCAAGTCCAGCGCTGTTAACCAGAAGTGCACGACGAACCAGAGAGCCTGAGAGTCCGGCCTAAAAAGGCCGCCGACTGGCCTAGCCGAACAAGCCGCACGCAACATCGCCCGGTTAGAGAGAGCTTTCGGCCCGCAGTATTGGCCATTTCCGCGCATTTGCGCCGTCGGTCAGTCAACCGAAGCGACTCGGGAGCGTCCCGGGAATATTTGGCTCGCCAGATGGGATTCGAACCTACAACCCTTCGGTTAACGGCGCGTGTCAACGTGTTTGAGACACCTCGAAGCATAATTTACTGAGTTTTATTCTCTGGAGTTTGTTGTGTTTTGTTGATCCAGACCTCCGTGGGTGCAGGAAGCGGCTGAGGTGGCTTGCGGACGAAGCGTTCAGGATGAGCGCGGTAGGCGGCATCGAGAACAGTGCGGCGCTGCTCAATGGCCGCAGGTGCCAGCCCATAATGGACCACAGCTGGCGAGAGAAGTCCCAGCCCGGAATGGCGGTGTTCGTCGTTGTACCAGGCGAAGAACTCCTGAGAGAGCGAGCGGGCGTCCTGCAACGACCCAAAGCGTTCCGGGAAGCTGGGCCTGT
>JBBSHP010000028.1:0-14387 GCA_038232555.1 Bryobacterales bacterium | reverse complement strand
GTCCGATTTCGTCTTCGTCACGGTAGTGGATTGCGTTGACGTGGCTTCGGGAACCTGAGCGATCAAGCCGGCCACGGTCAACAGCGATGCGAATGCTAGTTTATTCATGGGTCTCCTTTGTCCGAGGTGCCAGCTGGCACTAGCGCGTTTCTTGCAATCGCGCGGCCAGTTCGCATTAACTTCTTCTTATTCGGCTAATAACCGTAGTAGTCGTCGTCCACGTAACAGGGCGCGGGAATCCAGTAGCCGTATCCATCATAGTAGCCGCAGCCCCGCGCCGAATAGTAGCCCCAGCCAAAAGGAATGCCGATCCCAATGCCGTAGTAGGGGCGAGCCCAGAAACGTTGGCCGTAATAGTAGCCTCGGCCGGGGTAAAAACGTCCTGCCGCGAAACCGCGACCGCCGCCGTAGCCACCGCCGCCGTAATAGCTTCGTCCAACCCCGTAACCACCGCCGCCGTAATAGTTTCGTCCAACGCCATAACCACCGCCTCCGTAATAGTTGCGTCCAGCGCCGTAACCACCGCCTCCGTAGGCTCGCCCGCCCCCATAGTAGCTTCCGCCGCGGTAACTATTGTTGCCGGAGTAGCCGCCGCCGGAGTAGCCTTGCCCGCCGCGATAGCTTCGATCTTCGTGGGTGTAACCACGATTCCCACCTGAGTAGGTCTGTCCACCACCCGAGTAGCCACCGCCCGAATAGGTTTGCCCGCCTCCCGAAAAATTGCGGCCTTGGTTAGTTTGCCCCCCGCCGGAATAACCGCGACCCGAGGAAGACTGCCCACCGCCTGAGTAGCTTCGGCCGCCGCCACCTGAGTACGATTGGCCTCCCCCCTCGGAACCACCTCGTCTACCCCCATGCTGCGCGATCGCGGGCGCGGCGAGTATAAGAAGGACGCCCAGGGCAGCACCTGGCACAGCCAAGCCGGGGAATGCAGTATGAATTCGATTCATGAGAGCTCCATTGTTTGTTCCTGTACTCGACAGCCGTGCAAGCGAAAAGCCAATCCACTTTAGCAAGTAAATACGGAACTTAACCCGTTTTGGGAAGAACTTCCCTGCGTGAAAACCACCGTTAGCGGTTGAGTCCGGCCAGAACGGAGTTGCGAATCATTAACCGGGTCGAAGTAGAATCGATATTCATGCGCACTTGGACCCTCTTGCTCCGCACCGTCCACGACAACATTGCGATCATCTTTTTCGCATTGCTACTGGCCGTCTTTGGAGTCGCCTGGCTGATTTTTGAAGCAATCCGCAGCCACCAAAACCGGGAGGAGGTTTTCAAGTTAAAACACCGGATTACAGAACTAGAGCGCGAGCGCCTCGCTGCCCGGCCCGCATCGCCTGAGCCGCTCGTGCCTGTCGTAATGCCGGATCGCTGGGTGCAAACCGGAGGCGCGGCTACCACCAGCGATGGTGGATGCTTAATCTTGGTCGACCGAATTGGCCCCGCTGAGCACACTGCCCAGCTCACGGTGCGGGTGGACGGTTATGCCGTAAAACGCAGCGAGCCGTTGCGGGTAGGCGAGTCTTTCGAATTGACGGGGAAATCCGGCATCTACCTCATATCGCTGTTTGGAACCGACGAACTGCAGGCGCGCTTGGGGGTGGGTCTGCGCAGCAAACACTCTCCTGCGCATCCCACCCGCTCCGTCTAGGACGCTAACGCGTTGTCCGGTCAAACAGTTTTTCAACCTGCACACGCTGCTCCAGGATGCGAACGGTTTCTTCCAGTTGGCGATTGCGGACACTCTCTTTGCGTAACGACTCGCGCAATTGCTGCACCTCAACTTTGAGCTTGTCGCGCTCCTGCCCCAGGCCGGAGGCCTGTTCGTTGCTGAGACGCGGTGCGATCGGCGCGCCCACGAATTTCGTGAATTCCCGGATGGGTGCGCCGTTGGCCGGAAACGCGGTCATCTGCAGCTCGAGATCGCCCAACTTGCGGGAGTAATTGAAATACCCTTGACGCACCTGCTCCGCATCCAGCGCTATCGGAACACTGCTTTTGCCGTCCTTGATATCGAGGCTGGCCCGCGCGGACCCACGAAGTGCTCGTGAGCTACCATCCCACTCAATCCGCAATACACCATTCGCGTCGGTGGCACGCAAGCCCAGCGAAGCCGGCTTCACGACTGCTTTCCGCGAAGCCGTGTCGCGATCCAGCATAGTGCCCAATACAAGGAGCGCTAGCAGTGCCGGCGCGAGTCGATCCGTTTCTGCGGGCCAGGCTTCTTCGGCGCACGGATCGGATGGGGCCGGATGGCACGGGCTGGCGAGCTCGGTTCGACCGTCTTTCCATTCAGATCGCGCAGTGCTGAAACCGAAAACGCGTCTTGAACGGCTCCTGCGACTTGCCCCTGAGAATCTCGAATGAAGAATCTGGCTTGCGCCGTGCCGTCGCGCGCAGGATGTCCAGATCGGCTTCAGTCAGGGCGGCTGAGCCCTTGGTGTGCGAAACGAACCATCCCAGCGGGTGCGATCCGCTGCCGGAAGACTCTTCCGCTAGACTCCTGAGCAGGCTGGCAAGCTCCGCCCAGTCCTTATCCGTTAGTAGGAACGCCGGTCCGCGGGCGTGCTCGCAGAACATCGGCCGCCAGCTCAAAATCCGAGTTGAGTGTTCGCCATGCTCGCTCAGCAGGATGCCGGCGACTTCCAATCCCCCAAAGGAAGGTGCAGACTGTGGCGCTCACGATGGCAGACGCGAGGTGCTCGGGCTCCGGTTGCGCACGGAGGTTGTAGAGTTTTCGTCTGTGTCCGTTTCATCCGGAACTTCGTGCAGATGGACGTAGTACGTCAGTCCCGCCAGCCCCAGGCCAGCCAGCAATAAACCCATCAGCCACAGGCGGCTCAGCCGGTTCCACACGGTGGGTTGCTCCACGATAGCGGCCGTGAGCCGGACCGAGCACCATGCCAGTATGAGCACAGCCGGAAGTTTCGCGTACCACGACATTAAATCGATATGCCCTTGTCCGCCGATCTGCGTCCAACCCACGACGATAACCAGCACTGCCAGGAGAAACTCAAAACAGTACGCGAGCCGCAACCAGGAAGGTTCCGGTCGTGGAATCGCCGGTGGTGGAGGCACAGCAGCAGCCGCGGGGTACCCATGGACGCGTTCCACGGCTTCCCTGCGCGCCTCTTCCACCCCGATTTTGGTCTGCAGCTCTTCGCTCACTTACCTAAACAACGTATCATGTTCTCTTTGGGCATCAAACCATCATGGACACTTTAATACTCAAAGGCACCGATCTAAATGTCTCCCGTATTTGCTTTGGGACGATGACCTTCGGCGGACAAACCGATGAAGCCACCGCCGGTCGGATGGTGGACCGCTGTCTGGATCAAGGCATCAACTTCTTCGACACGGCCAACGCTTACACCGACGGGAAATCGGAAGAAATTTGCGGGAGGGTTCTGCGCGGCAAACGGGATCGCATCGTGCTGGCCTCGAAAGTGGCCAACAAAGTAGGCGAAGGTCCCGACCTGCAAGGCCTCTCGCGGGCGGCCATTATGCGCGCCATCGACGACAGCCTACGGCGGCTGGCCACCGATTATCTCGACATCTATTATCTGCATCTGCCCGACTACACGGTTCCCATCGACGAGAGCCTGCAGGCCATGGACGACCTGGTGAAGCAAGGCAAAGTTCGCTTCATAGCGAGTTCGAATTACAGCGGCTGGCAAGTAGTCGAGATGTTGTGGAGGGCCGAGCAACGCGGCTGGAATCGTGCTTCGATCACCCAGCCCATGTATAACCTGGTCGCACGCGGCATCGAGCAGGAGTACCTGCCCATGTGCAGCCATTTCGACGTTTCAACGGTTGTGTACAACCCGCTGGCTGGAGGACTGCTGACAGGAAAGCAGCAGAGCCATGCTCCCTTGGCCGGAAGCCGCTTCGATAACAACAAGATGTATTTGGACAGGTATTGGCACGCTGCCGACTTCGCCGCCATTGAGGAGTTGACGCAAATCGCAGCCAAGGCCGGACGGTCTCTGGTGAGTCTTGCGCTGAACTGGATCTACCGGCACACCAGCGCGGATTGCATCATTCTCGGAGCCTCGCGGCTGGAGCAGTTGGATGAGAACCTCAAGGTGCTCGGCGACGGACCACTCGATAAGCCCACGCTCGAAGCCTGCGATCAGGTTTGGCTAAAACTGCGCGGGCCATCCCCGAAATACAACCGGTAGCGATCAACTCTTCGCGGTTTCGGCGATGGCTGCCAGCACCTGCTTGTGAAACGCCGGAATCGCCGCGTAGGGCTGGTACTCTTTCCCTCGCGGGGGCAGCGTCTCAATCGGAAGGTACCCGACGTAGCCCGCTTTGCGAACAATCTTGATCAACTTGATGAGGTCCGGCGGCGTTTCACTGTCGCTGAACAAACTCTGTTTGATCTGCCAGTTGATCGCATGCGGCGCGACCAGGGCTATGTCGGCATAAGGGTCGGCGCTTTTGAACGAGCCAATATCCAGAATCGGCCCGCACCACTGGGAATCAACCGCTTTGATGAGACTCAAAACCTGCTCTCCGGTCCTAAGAAAATCCCCGTGGTTCTGGACCCCGATCTTGACCCCATGTTTCTCGCCGTAGTCGGCGCACTTCCGCAGATCGGCCGCAATCCATTCCTGTACTTGCTCGCGGGCATGACCCTTCGCCACGGTTTCCCAGGTCTGCCCGTTCTGCGTATCCGCGAACACGCGGAGCACCGGCGCGCCCAGTCTTGCCGCCACCGTAACCCATTGCTTGATATGTGCAACGCCCGCGTCGCGAACCGCTTTATCGGCTGGTGTGAAGTTGTTCCGGACGCCGGTCCCGCTGATGCCGATACCTAAATCGGACGCCCTTCTCTTGAAGCTGTCTACATACGCATCGCTGGGCGTCACAGGATAACCCGGGAAATAATATCCGGTCGCATCCAGCCCCTCGAACTTGTCCTTCGCGGCAAAATCGAGAACGTGCAGCAAGGTAACGCCGGCGCCCCGGCCGGTGCTGGCATCGTTCAGCAGCTTGTTGAACGAGTACGCATTGAGTGAGACCTTGAGGCTGGATTCCTTCATCCGCCGGCCCGGATCTTGTGCGCAAAGCGCGGCGCCCAGCGGCAGGACGGAAAGATTCTTCAGAAAATCACGGCGGTGCATAGGTGTATCAATTATCACCCGCCAGTCCAGGAGCCTCGTTACGAGGTACTCTAGATTAAATCTTGCCGGAAAATATACGATATCCCCAAATCGAGGGCAGCCGCCGCCGGGGAGGTTGCCTCTACCTGGCCGGCTTGATCATTGTTTTGCTGTTTGCCGCAAAATCGATCGCAGCGCTGGTGATCGATTACCAGTGGTGGCAGGAGATGGGCCAGCTCGCCACCTGGTATAGCCTCTGGCTGTACAGTGTCCTGCCCACCGCTGCCGCGGTAGTGATTGCGTTTGTAATTTTGTGGATTGCGCATGCCCGGGGGTTGAAGTTCGCGCAGACCGGGCTCCGCAAATTCCCGCTGTACACGGCTCTATCCAGCTTTGTGCTGTTGGTGCTTGCGGTCCTTTTGGTAACGGGCAGCCTGGATACGTGGGCGGTGGTCCGGTACTTTGGAGGCCGCGCTCTGGCCGCTAATCCCAATGAGTGGCATGACCCCGCTTTCAACCAGCCGCTGGCCTTCTATCTGTTCCAGCTACCGTTCTATGAGGTGCTGTTGCGGTTGATCTTGGTCGTCGCGATCGGCGCGGCGGTGGTGTACTGGCTGACCGCGCGAGGATGGCAGCTCCGCTCCCGCTTCTCGGATCTCACCCAATTGCAGAACTTCGATCTTCGCGATCTGGGTCTCGAAGGAGCGCTGCAATCCAGGTTTGTTCGCACCCTGGGTGCCGTGCTTCTGACCGCTCTGGCCTTGCGATTTTATCTGAGCCGTTATGAAATGCTGCTCAACGACCACGGCTTCATGGTGGGCATGGACTACGTCAATCAGAACATCGGGCTGCCCCTGCAATGGGTCCTGATCGCCTCTTGTCTACTCGGCGCGCTCGCGTTTCTGCTGGGACGCCCGGCCGGCGCACTGGTTGTCGTGGCCGCGCTGGTTCTTCGCGCGGGAATACCTACCCTGGTCAGTTCTCTATACGTTCGTCCCAATGAGATCTCTCTCCAGCGGCCCTTCATCGACAGGCACATTCAAGCCACGCGCTCCGCTTATGGTATCGATAGCCGTACCCGCGAGATCGAATTCAAAGCGCAGCCGGAAGGGCCGATCGATGTCGCGAAGCACAAGGTTCTGCTCGACAATGTGCGGCTGTGGGATTGGAAGGCGTTTCGCGATACGCTCTCCCAAATCCAGCCCCTGAGGCCGTATGTGTACTCGGATGTGGACGTCGACCGCTACAACATCGGAGGCCAGTTGCGGCAGGTGCTGCTGGCCCCGCGCGAGCTCGACCTGGCCGGACTGGGCGATGCGCGCTCACGCTGGATCAACCCGCATTTCATCTACACCCACGGATACGGCATCGTCATGGCGGAGGCCAATCAGATCACCGAAAACGGCTTGCCTGTGCTTTTCGTGAAAGACGCTCCGCCGGAAGTCACCGTGCCGGGCCTGAAGTTTAACCGGCCCGAGCTGTACTACAGCGAGATCGAGCACGATCCTGTGTTCGTGCACACCGCCCAGCAGGAGTTCAACTATCCCGCCGGCGAACACAACGTGCAAACCAGCTATCAGGGGAAGGGCGGATTCCCCATCTCGTCATTCCCGCTCCGGGCGGCTGCCGCAGTCTCTCACGGCGATTGGAATATCCTGCTCACGAATTACCTTACGCCTGACAGCCGGATGATGATCCGGCGGAAGATAACCGAGCGCGTGGATACTCTGGCCAGTTTTATCACCTGGGACCCCGATCCCTACCTGGTGCTCGGCAAGGACGGCAAGCTGGTGTGGATCATCGACGGATACATGACCTCCAGCGCGCACCCCTATTCGCGCAGCCTTGATTTTGAGGGCATGCCCGCGCTGAATTATATCCGCAATTCGGTCAAGGCCACCGTGGATGCCTACGAGGGGACCGTCAACTTCTACATCTTCGACCCCGCAGATCCACTGATTAGCGCCTACTCCAGCCTTTTCCCGAAGCTCTTTCAGCCAGCTTCGGCGATGCCTGCCGATCTCCGAGAGCATGTCCGCTATCCGGAGCTGATCTTCCGTGCGCAGATGGAAATCTATCGCACCTTCCACATGCGGGACCCCGAGACGTTCTATAACAAATCGGATGCCTGGGACATCCCGAAATTCACCGCAGGCCAGGGCACCACGCCGGAGCCGGTTGCGCCTACCTACTTTGTGGGAAGCTTACCGGGCGAGACCAAACCCGAGTTCCTGCTGATGGTGCCTTTCTCGCCGCGCAATCGCGACAACCTGATCGGGTTGATGATGGCGCGTTGCGACGGCGAGCACCTGGGTGAAAAGGTGGTGCTGCTGCTCTCCAAGCAGGAGATCATTCTGGGCCCGATGCAGGTGGAAGCGCGAATCAATCAGGACCAGAATATTTCAAAGGACTTGACGCTGTGGAACCAGCAAGGCTCACAAGTCTTGCGCGGCCAGATGCTGGTGTTACCCATCGACAATACATTTCTGTATGTCGAGCCCATTTATTTACAAGCGTCGCAAGCCCGCATGCCGCAATTGAAAAAGGTTGCTCTGGCGGTAGGTAACACTTTGATCTACACAGATACGTACGAGCAGGCTCTGGCGCAATTGAGCCGCGGAGTACAAGGCGCGACGGGTTCCGCCCAGACTTCCCAAACGCCAGCAGCGAGTGTTGCTCAGCAGCAACCAGCCGCTCCGGCGGTGCCCGCAGCGACAAATCAAAGCGGCACCGACGTCCGGCCGGAAATTCGCCGCCACCTGCAGCGCTACCGGGATCTCACCGCCCAGGGAAAGTGGTCGGAAGCCGGCAAAGAACTGGAAGCGGTGCAGGCCTTGGTTGGGAAATAATGGCCACGGCGCGCTTGCCTTTTACCTTTGGAACCAAACAGAGATCGAGCGTATCTTGCGGAGGGCCAACGCGCCGCTCAATCGCAGCATGAGCAGTCGAGACAAACCAATGCGGAGTTGATTGCCAAGTTGCAGCGGGCGCGTCATTCGAGGGTTGCGCCGTGCTGCGCGCGAAATTGACGTCCGAACCGCCGACGATGCGGGACTTCAAAGCTTGAAGGATCCTGAGGTATTGCGCAATTCGGCGAATTCAGGGTCTGTCAGCCAGGACCGCCGCACGATGCCCGCACATTTTCCCTTAGGCGGCTTCACCTCGTCGGCAACCGCCACGTCGGAGCGCGCAGCCAGCGCGTTGACCCGGCGTCGTGTAAAACGGCTACAATGGATACCGCATGAATATCGACGAGCGAATCGAAGCGTTGACGGCAAGGCACGAAGCTCTGACGGCGAGACACGAAGCTCTGACTCAAAGCGTCGAATTGCTAACGACGTTCCACCGCGACACCGAAGCCGCCTTCCAAAAGCTGACGGAAAACATGGACGCGCGCGATCAGAAGCTGACAACCAAGATCGCCGCAAACGCGGACAACATCGCCCAGATCTCGCAACTGGTCCTAATTCATAATCGCCTGATCCAGGAAATCAGATCCGACAAGCATTGATCCGGCTCAAGAGCACAACGCCGACTTTGAAGTCTCTTCACGAGTCGGTTGGCACAATCGGTTTTGACCGCTCCGGAACTCGACGTCCCGGCGGCTTCACCTCAGTCACAGCCGCATCGAAGCGCGTCGCCACGGCCTCGAAAGCAGGTGTGGGACCGTTCCATCGTAGCTCCTCCACATCATCGAAAAGCGCAATGTCGGTCCGAAGCGTTGCGAGCGTTCGGAACAGCAGCGCCCGGTCGCGATCGCGGGCGAGAGTCAGCGCAAGCGCGCCAGCGTTGGTGGCGTTCACGTGCCAGTTGCCGTAGTCCGCGGAGATCGACTCCAGATGAACAAACTTCGAGAGAACCGCGGCGGACGATTTCGGCCCCCAGCCCGGCAGGCCCGGATAGCCGTCCGATGCATCGCCGACCAGCGCTAGATAATCCGGGATGGACGCGGGCGACACGCCGAATTTTTGGATCACTCCCGCTTCATCGAACGTCACCCGCGTACGCCGATTGAGCTGGACAACCCGCGTGCCGCTCACGCATTGCGCGAGGTCCTTATCCGGCGTGCAGATAATCACCCGCTCCACGCGATCATCGCGCGCCGCCACCAACGCCCCCGCCGCAAGTGCATCATCGGCTTCAAATTCCACCATCGGCCAAACCACGATACCAGCCGCCGAGAGCGCCTCTTCGAGCAGCGAGAACTGCGCCATCAGATCCGCTTCCACGCCTTCTCCGGTCTTGTAGCCCGGCCAAAGTTCGTTGCGGAACGACTCGATGACGTGATCGGTTGCCACGGCGATGTGCGTGGCTCCTTCGCGGATCATGCCCAACACCGACGCGAGTACGCCTCGAGCAGCGGCCACCTCGCAGCCGTCCCGATCGCGGGCGCGTGGCAGCGCGTAGTAGTGCCGGAACAACTCGTAGGTGCCGTCGATCAGATAAACTTGCACACCAGCCGGCTATTCGCTTAAGACCGAGTCGGGTGCTTCATCCGGACGCGCACGCAGATTGCGGTTGCCCATCAGGATACGGGCGCAAGTGTTCCAGCGCAGGATTGCATCGTCGTTTCCAGCGGGGCGGAGCTGCTCGGCCTTCTCATAACAGTCCATCGCCTGCCGCAGACTCTCGTAGGCGCTAAAAGCGGAATTCGGCGAGGCTTGCCGCAGTTGCGAGTGCGCCAGGCGCTCCCAAACAATGCCTGAGTAATAGGCGCGCTCGTACTCGCCCTGTAGCTTCGGAAGCACCTCACGGGCCTTGCCCAACATCAGGCCGCCGGTGCCGAATTGATCGGTCAGCGCCAGCACCAACATGATCAACGCGTGTTGGTTGTCGGGCTCGATCCGCAACACATCGAGACAGATGCTTTCGGCCTGAGCGGCCTCATTCAGCAGCCTGTAGCGCTCCACTTTCTCCAGCGCTTCCGGAATCGCTTCCTTCGAAATGGGCTTCAACTCGAAGGTCATCTGAATACTCGAAACAGCCGGGCTACCGGATCGAAGAACCGGTCCACCACGCGCTCCTTGAGTGGAATAATCGCATTGTCGGTGATCGTAATGCCCTCCGGACAGACCTTGGTGCAGCACTTGGTAATGTTGCACAGCCCGATGCCGTTCTCTTTGCGCAGAGCCGTGATTCTGTCCTGTGTATCGAGTGGGTTCATCTCCAGCGCGGCGACGTAGACCAGGTAACGCGGGCCGATGAACTGATCGTACATGTGATGATCGCGCAGTACGTGGCAGACATCCTGGCACAGAAAGCATTCAATGCATTTACGGAATTCCTGCACGCGATCCACATCCTCCTGGCCCATGCGCCAGGTGCCATCCGCTGCGTCGGGGGGGCGCGGTTTGAACTTCGCGATCTTCTTCTTCACCTCGAAGTTCCAGGACACGTCCGTCACCAGATCCTTGATGTGCGGGAACGCTTTCATCGGCTCAACCGTGATGGGCTGATCGAGCGGAAGCTGGTTCATGCGCGTCATACACATCAGCCGAGGCATGCCGTTGATCTCGGCTGAACAGGAGCCACACTTGCCGGCCTTACAGTTCCAGCGCACGGCCAGATCGTTGGCCTGTTCCGCCTGAATATTGTGGACCGCGTCCAGGACCACCATACCCGGCGTGACCTCCGCACGGTAATCTTTGTAACCGCCCCCGCCCCGCTCGCCGCGCCAAATTCGGAAAGTGGCTGTGTCGCTCATTTCATTTCCTCGATGATCTGCTTGAGCTCCGGCGCCAGGGCCGGCAGCGCTTCGCACACCACCTCCATTTCAGCGTTGCGGCCTTTGCGGATCACAATGTTGAACGTGCCATAGTTCTGGTCCTTCTCTGGATAGTCCTCGCGGAAATGGGCTCCCCGGCTTTCCTTGCGCTCTAGCGCCGCCTTGGCAATTGCTTCGGAAATAGTCAGTAAGTTCGGCAAATCCAAAGCGGTGTGCCAGCCCGGATTGTATTCGCGATTGCCACTTACGCCCACTCGGCAGGCGCGCTTTTCCAACTGAGCGATCCCGTCCAGGGCCCGCCGCATCTCATCCTCGCGCCGCACGATTCCCACCAGGTCCTGCATCATGTCCTGAAGTTCCTGCTGCACTTGATAAGGACCCTCGCGCGGGTCCCGCTCGAAAGGAGCCAGAGCGGACTGCGCCGATTGCTCCACTTGTTCCGGGTCAATGGCAGCGGCTCCGTTCTCTTTTGAAAATTTCGCCGCAAACTCACCAGCACGCTTGCCGAACACCAGCAGGTCCGATAGCGAATTGCCGCCTAACCGGTTCGCTCCGTGCAGCCCTGCACCGCACTCCCCTGCCGCAAACAATCCGGGGAGATCCGACATCTGTGTGTCCGGATCCACGCGTACGCCGCCCATCATGTAATGCGTAGTGGGACCCACTTCCATGGGCTCCTTCGTGATGTCGATGTCGCCCAGCTGCTTGAACTGGTGATACATGCTGGGCAGCTTCTTCTTAATGTGCTCGGCCGCATTCGGCAGCTTTTCTTTGATCCAGGCGATGTCCAGGAACACGCCACCGTGCGGACTTCCGCGCCCTTCGCGCACCTCGCGAACGATACAGCGCGCCACATGGTCGCGGGTCAACAGCTCCGGCGGACGGCGCGCGTTCTTGTCCCCTTGCGTGTAAATCCAGCCCTCTTCCGGAGTGTCGGCAGTCTGATTTTTATATAGCGGCGGGATGTCGTCGAACATGAAGCGCTTGCCTAAACTGTTGCGCAGAACGCCGCCTTCGCCGCGCACGCCTTCGGTCACCAGAATGCCTCGAACACTGGGCGGCCACACCATGCCGGTCGGATGGAACTGCACGAACTCCATGTCCATTAGCGAAGCTCCAGCATGATACGCCAGCGCGTGGCCGTCGGCTGTGTATTCCCAACTGTTGCTGCTGATTTTGTATGCGCGGCCGATTCCGCCGGTAGCCAGCACCACCGCTTTGGCCCGGAAGAGCTTGAAGCGTCCACGTTCCCGATCGTAAGCGAAGGCGCCTGCCATACGATCGCCGTCTTTCAGCAACGTAAGCACCGTGCACTCCATGTGTACGTCCAGGCCCTGGTGGATGCCGTGATCCTGCAAAGTACGGATCATCTCCAGGCCTGTGCGATCGCCCACGTGGGCCAGCCGCGGATATTTGTGACCTCCAAAATTCCGTTGTAGAATCCGCCCGTCTGCGGTGCGGTCGAACATCGCGCCCCAGGCTTCCAACTCGTGCACGCGGTCCGGCGCTTCCCGGGCATGCAGCTCGGCCATGCGCGGGTTGTTCAGATACTGGCCCCCTCGCATGGTGTCCGAGAAGTGAACCCGCCAACTGTCACGGTCGTCAACGTTGCCCATCGCAGCAGCCACGCCGCCCTCCGCCATAACCGTATGAGCCTTGCCGAGCAGAGACTTTGTTACCACGCCCACCGACACGCCCGCAGCCGACGCCTCGATCGCCGCTCGCAACCCTGCCCCGCCGGCTCCGATCACCAGCACATCGTGTTCAATGGTCTGAAATTCAGGCATTACAGGATCGTCCAATCCTTCCAGATACCCATCGAACAAAGCCGGATGAAGAGGTCGGAGAAGCCCACCGAGAACAGGCTGCACCAGGCGAATAGCATGTGCCGCCGGTTCAGGCAACTCACACAGTCGTAGGTGGCCTTGCGCACTGAACGCCCGGACAACCGGTCGAGCATGCCGCCCACCAGGTGCCGTAGCGAGTGGCAGCCCAATGTATAGCAGCTCAGGAGGATCGCATTCGTCAACAGCACCAACGTGCCCAGGTGGATGCCGAAGTGGCCGTCGAACCACATCGCCTTCCAGGCATCGTGGGCCAGAAGGACGATAAATACCAGCGCGATATACAGGAAATAACGATGGATATTTTGTACAATCAGCGGAAAAGACCGCTCACCCAGATAAGTCTTGCGCGGTTCACCCACCGTGCACGAAGGCGGGTCGGCCCAGAACGCTTTGTAGTACGCGCCCCGATAGTAATAGCAGGTGATGCGGAATCCGCCGGGCGCCCAGAGAATCAGCATAGCCGCCGTCATCCAGACCGGCATCCAGGCCGGCGTCTTACCAAGCCACGTATCGTGCCCGGATGGGCTGAATAGCTCGGGCGAATAGAATGGCGACAGGTACGGACCGAATCGATAGTGCGCGCCCTGCATGGCTGCCCAGGTCGAATACACAATGAAAGTGGAGAGGCCCAGAAATACGATCAGGGGCTGCACCCACCATAGATCGCGTCGTGCTGTCTGGCCGAAACGGCCGCGTTGAAGCGGGACATCGATAGAAGACATGCCGAATCGGTAGGCTAGCGAACTGCAATGGGTTGCGTCAAGCGGCGTGCAGCCGGCCAGAACCGAACACGGACTGGCGCCCACGGGTTTATAACATCTTACCGAGCCACGACCGCGAGGGAGTGGGACTGCCGGAGCCTTTTTCATTATCCCGCTAGGCGTACAATGCAGAATAGGAAATCCCAGGGAGGAGTTGCAGAGATGTATCACGAAAATGAAAGTCCCGTCGATAGTCTCGTCCACCTTTACGTGGACGGAGCATTCAACCGGCGTGAACTCGTTCGACGCGTCGCCAAATACACCGGGAGCATGGCTGCGGCTCTCACCGCCCTGCGAGGGTACGACGTGTTTGCGCAAGCCGCCACCGCCTGTCCCGCCGATGTCAGAGTCCCGGAAGGTGCGCCGGATATCGTCTCGCGGAACGTGGTTTATCCAGGCGAAGAATCACAGCTCCTCGGCTATCTTGCCTATCCGAAGAGCGCGGAACAGCGCAACATTCCCGGCGTGATTGTCATTCATGAAAACCGGGGCTTGGTGGACCATATCAAAGACGTGACCAGACGTGTTGCCCGTGCCGGATTTCTGGGGCTTGCGCCAGACCTGCTGTCCCGTCAAGGCGGTACCGGCCAATTTCCGGATCCCACTCAGCAGGCCGCCGCGTATGGAAGGACCAACGCTTTCCAGCGCCAGGCTGACCTGGTTTCGACGCTGGCTTACATCAAAACGCTTCCGAATATCGTTTTCGATCGGATCGGGGACCCTTGGATTCTGCGCCGGCGGCGGAAATGTTTGGCTGCTTGCGGTGGCCGCTGAAGAGATCGCCGCCGCAGTGCCTTTCTACGGTGCTCCGGTGCCGTCCATCGACAGCATCGACCGCATCAAGGCTCCCACTCTGGCGATCTATGCCGAGCTGGATCGCAACTTGACAACCCAAATGGCACCCGTGATGACGGCCATGCTGCAAAAGCAAAAAACGTTGGGC
>JBBSHP010000027.1:0-14466 GCA_038232555.1 Bryobacterales bacterium | reverse complement strand
CTCCCTTCGTTTTGAAGCGAGTGCGCGCACTTTGTTCAAGGCGTTCGGTATAAATTTCTGGCCACCAAAACCAGGGTTAACACTCATGATAAGCACATGGTCCACCAAACTGAGCACCTCCTCCAATGTACCGAGTGGCGTGGAGGGGTTCAGGACCACGCCAGCGAGCGCTCCTTCGCTCTGGATCATGCGCAACGTGCGGTCCAGGTGCGGACAAACCTCCTGATGCACGAGGACCTGATCGACGCCCGCTTCAATGAAGACCGGGGCGTATCGATCAGGGTCCGAGATCATGAGGTGGCAATCCAGCTTGGCCTTGGTTATCTTACGGATGGAGGCAACAACGGGAGGGCCCAAAGTGAAATTGGGGACGAAGTGGCCATCCATGACATCCACATGAAGCATGGTGGCCCCACCGCGTTCTACAGTGGCAATCTGGTCACCCAGCCGCGCAAAATCGGCGGCCAGGATGGACGGAAGAACCTGAATCATTTACGGATCAATTTGATGTTAACACAGCAGCGAAGAAGCCCTCCCCCGGGTCCACGCCTGGGGTACGCCTGACTACTTTCCAATCGCCAGGGACAGAGGCAATCACGTCTTCGTTCTCCTCCTTTTCGAGCGAACAGGTGGAGTACACCAGGGTACCGCCTGGAGTAAGATGCGCCAGGGCGTTCCGAAGAAGAGCCTTCTGCCGGATCGGCAGGTCCAGCAGGTCATCGGGTTGCAGGCGCCACTTGATCTCCGGATTCCGGCCCAGCGTCCCGGTACCGGAGCAAGGCGCGTCCACCAGGATGCGGTCAAAACTCCGATTGAACGGGAGCGGCTCGGTCCCATCCAGCACCAGCCGGCGGCAGGGTAAATCGGCAAGTTGGCTGATTCGATGAAGATGAAGGTCACAGGCGACGGCTTCGACGCCCATCTCAAGGGCTTGGGCGGTTTTGTTCCCGGGAGCCGCGCAGAGGTCCAGGAAGGTTAGCCCTGGCTGCAGATTGAGCAGAGGGACGATGGCCTGAGAACCGATGTCCTGGATACGGCCGGTACTCGCCACATAACTTTCGGGTTGCTGCAAAAAGGCGCGCGCAATGGTTTCCGCTTTGTCACGTCCATAGGCAGAATCCCAGCGAGCGAGCAGCCAGTCCGGGCAGGACAGTTCGGTGGCGCGATCGGGCCAATGCTTCGGCTCGCGATTCACCTTTCTCAGCACTGCGTTGACGAGCCCAGCCGCCCAAATCTTCCCGGCTTTCTTAGTCAATTCGACGCTTTCCCCCACTGCGGCGTGAGGCGGGATCCGATCCAGAAAACGGAGCTGGTAGACGGCCATGCGGAGCGGGATGCGAACTTCAAGGTCGAGGAGCTGGCCGCGGGTCAACGGATGGATGATCGCATCGATCTGTTTCTGATAGCGCAGGCATCCGAACACGATCTCGGAAGCCAGGCCTGCGTCCCGGGAATCCAGCGTGGCCGAGCGGGCGAGAAGCAGGTCTGAGGCGTAGCCGCCTGCGTCCACCCGGCGCAGGATATCAAAAGCTACAGCTCGGGCGGGGGCCACGGCTTTACCGGGCGTCACGGTTGGTTTCACCAGTTTGATGCTACCAGCTAAAGCTAGTATTCTCGGGTGTGGAGGTTCTCATGACGATTCGAAAGGTATGGGCTAAAGCAGGTCTTACATTTTGGTTGGCGGCCTGGTGCGTTGTTGGCGCGGAAAAGCTGCCGGCACCCAAGCTGCTGGAAATGGCCCGTCAGAACGCCGCTTCGCCAGAATTCGCCGGAGGTCTGGTTGCGACACTGGGCGCGGCCGACCTCCAGAAAGGGGCCGCTGTGATTGGGGAAGGAGCGGATTTCCTTTGGGCGATCGAATCCGAAAGCACGCCCAGCCTGGTGATTGACGAGGGCGCTCCGGTGGCGATGAGACGACTTGGATCGGGCAATCTGTGGATGTACGCAGGTCAACTGAAAACCGGGACATCGCACGAATTTCACTACCTGAAAGACAGCGCGCGCTTCGGCGGGAAGACCGATGTTCCGGCCTACTTGCCGGACTGCTACGAGCGGGCGGGAGTGCCTCAGGGCAAGCTGTCCGAAAAGCTGGTTCATACCAGCAAGATCTATCCGGGCATGGAGAGCAACTATTGGATCTATGTTCCGGCCCAATATGACGGCAACACACCCGCCGCGCTGATGGTCTGGCAGGATGGGGAGGGCCACATCAATCGCAACGGCGCGGCGCGCACGCTGAACGTGGTGGATAATTTGATCCAGCAAAAGAGGATTCCCGTGATGATTCTGGTGCTGATCTCTCCGGGCGCAGTGGGTGAAAAGAAAATGCGCAGCATCGAATACGACACGGTGGACGAAACCTACGATCGTTTTCTGCGGGATGAGATCCTGGCCGAGGTGGGACGGAAATATAAGCTGCGTGCGGATTCATATAGCCGGGCCATTGCGGGCAACTCCTCCGGCGGTATCTGCTCGTTCAACGCAGCGTGGTTTCATCCGGAACTGTTCAGCCGCGTTCTGTCACGGATCGGCAGTTTCACCAGCATTCAATGGCATCCGGGCGTGATTGAGGGCGGAAACGTGTACCCGTTCAAGATCCGGAAGGAGCCGCACCGCAATATCCGAGCGTGGCTGCAGGATGGAGCCAACGACCTGGAGAACGACCATGGCAGTTGGCCTTTGCAGAATCTCCAAATGGCCAATTCGCTGAAGATGCGAGGCTACGATTTTCATCTCAGCTTTGGAACGGGCACCCATAACGGCGCGCAGGGTAACGCGGAACTGCCCGTTGCGCTGGCATGGCTGTGGCGGGATTACGATGCTGCTAAGACCGAGCAAACCTATGTAATGGAGGAGAGCGAAAAGCAGAAGCCGCTATTTCGCGTGCGGGTGATCGGGCGGGAGTAAGGTGAAGAGAGTTTGCGGCGCATAGGCGCATCTTTTGTGGTGTGGCGTTTTTGCATCAGTCTCCTCTAAATGAATGAATCGAATCGAAGAGGTGCATTAGGGAGGCGCATCTTCGCTCAGGATTTGGCGAAGATGCGCCGCGTTTTGGGCAGCATGATGATTCGGCGCGAGGTTGCTTTGGCCTCGCTATTCAGTTGTCAAGTATCGCGCCGGCGGAAATACTGTTCCGAGCGTTCTCATTTTAGCGGGGAGAGGGGGAGTGCCGACTGCTTTGACACGTGGGATCGCCTGTAAGTTGCTGAATGCGCGGTCGAAAATAAAGACGGCTGAAGTGTGACTGTTAACCGGCCAATGTGCGGGAGGGGACGTAGCGCGGGGGAAAGTCTTTCTTTTTAGGGTTGAAGTCCCTGCCAGCGCTCGAATGAGTGGACGGTGTAAAGCGATAGCGCGCTAAATGTGTCCATGCCTGATGACAAAACAAATCGCGGCCCTGCGGATCGCAGCCGCATCAATGTGCACGAACATCATGAACTTGAATACTGGTCCAAGAAGTTCGGCGTAACGCATGATGAACTGATAGCAGCCGTTAACAAGGTTGGCGTGATGGCGGAGGCCGTGGAGGGGGAACTGAAGAAAAAATCACACTAGAACCCGGTCATTTGTAATACCCAAGACTTGACCTTGCACGACGGCATGTCCCGTAGACTCGGGTCTGTCAGATGGTGCTAGATCCGCCAGTTTCCGGCAACCGGACTTCAACGGCGGAGCGGCTAGCGATGCACCAACACTGGCACATCTCAGCAATGGGCGGTATACAAACAACTTGCGGCAGCAAGCCGACTTTTCGGGAGTAATGTCGAAACGTCCCAAATCGTCGTATTTCGACCGCAGTGGCACAAGTCCGAGATACCGGCGATACACCAAATGCGTTCCAAATACCAGGGCATTCCCGTGCACCGGGGAATGACGATTGGCGCCTACTGCGGGACAATGTAGAAGCAAAGCCAATTCCGGCGGATATATTGTACAAACCATGTCGCGAAGCAGTTCAGACGACGAACTTGAGAAGCCAGGCACGATAACAGAGTCGGTCAAGAGGGCGCGAGAACCGGCGAATTCGGTAAGACGGCAACGGCCAGACCTGCACAAACTGCGTCCGTCTGAATTCATGCGCGCCCGCCACCCGGATTTATTCTCTGACACAAAGATCATTGAACATGTGCACCTTGATCGTGCAGTCTTCGACCATTACTTGGAAACTCTCACCAGCCGCAAGCAGGAATTAGCGTTTGAACGCTTTGCCCGCAAGCTCGCCGAGAAGGAAATCTGCCCAAATCTCGTGCCGCAGACAGGACCGACGGGCGGAGGCGACAGCAAAGTCGATACCGAAACGTATCCTGTCTCTGAAGATATTGCTGATCGCTGGTACGTAGGCCAGCCGAAGCAAGCGGCGGAGGAGCGATGGGGGTTTGCGATCAGCACAAAAAAAGTCTGGAAACCCAAGGCGAAGACGGACATAGCGAGTATTGCCGGAACACAACGCGGGTACGTCCGGGTGTACTTCATAACTAGCCAGTACGTTAAGGATAAGGATCGCGGCGAAACACAAGATGACCTGCGAAGGCAGTACGGGTTCGATGTTCAGATCCTAGACCGCAGCTGGATTCTCGAGAAGGTCTTCACCAATAAACGGGAGCAACTTGCGATCGATACCCTCGACCTTGAACGGCCACTCGCTCCTAAAATAACTCTAGGACCTCGGGATACCGGTCGTGAAGCAGAACTCGATGAACTTGAGCACCAGATTGACGATCCGGCTCGATACCAGGGTATCGAGTATCAACTTGTGGAAGACTGTCTGGAGACGACATTGCTCGCGCGCGGCCTGGAACGACCACGCTTCGAGGTTGAGGGCCGTTTCAGCCGCGCGATTAGGATCGCAGAAAAACACGGAACTACGCAGCAACAACTTCGGATCGCATACGACCTAGCGTGGACACTGTACTGGTGGTATGAAGACTACAACGCGTTCGCGAAAGTTTATGACGATGTCGAACAGTTGGCCCACGGCCACTCACAAGTTGGAGACATCGAGCTTCTAAAGAACCTCTGGCAGCTCCTTTACACAGCGGCCAACAATAACAACCTCGATGCAACCTCAGCAAAACTGGCCGAGAGAACCGCTTTTCTTAAGCAGGAGATCCTCCGACTCCAGCAGGACAAGACTAGGCCGACCGCGGCTCTCCAGGCTAGAGCGCAACAGCTCTTCGTCGACCTCGTCGAATCGCGTGGCAACCAACTTCAGCTTAAAAAGGTACTCGGCCAATTCCGCACGATCCTCAAAAAGAGCAAGGGACTCATCGATTTTCCCGCAAGAGAACTTGTTGATCTGCTTATGGAGCTTGGCGAGGCAATCCCGTTGAATGACACGTTCGACGAGGTCTTCGAGGCCACTCTCGGGCTCGCACAAGAGCGGGACAGCAGCGCTACTGCCGGACGTATGCTGCTACGTCGCGGCATGCAAAAACTGGAACATAATCAACCATACGAAGCTGTCCGCCTCCTGGGCCGCGCACAACCGCGCCTCGCGTTTCGCGAGTGCCGTGGAGAACTCGTCACCGCGTTTGCTTTGTGTGCAAGGGCGTATGAGGCCGCTGGTCTCTTATGGGCAGCACGGGCAAGTATGCTGTTCGCAACGGGTCAAGCACTGAAAGAGTTCAATGAGGAAGGAGTCTTCACAAGGCAGGCATATGCATGTTTACGCCGTCTTACCTGGATTGAACTCCAGCTTTGCCGCGTTCCATGCGCCCTCGCTTGGATCGAAACTGCTGCAATCTTCCGCCGCACCATTAAGCTCAGCGCCACCCACCAAGAAGCTTTTCGCAACGAGTGGTTACATATTGATTTCACTCTCGGCGTCCTCCTGCTCAGGACCGAGTTCTTTAATCTCAAAGACCTCATACGTTTGCCTGTCGTCCTTGAGCGGCTCGGGCTCGATTTCTCATGGATTGGCCTGCTATACGGGCTCGGGCATGAAGACAGGTTGCGCGCAGACAAGATACTTCCCGGAGACGAAACCCCAGACGACGTCCTTAGTACGTTCACTGATGCAGTTAATAAAACGGATCCCGGCGACTTGCCACAAGCACCGGAGTTCCTCGATGGGCGAAAGCTTGAGCTGCGATCATCGGTGCTTGGCTGCGCGATCACGGCCGAAGTTCCCAACCAGAACCGATCGCTTTTCATCGCAGAGGCGATCCTTTCAGCGCTGGAGGCGTTCCTCGCCACCAGTCTCGGCTCCACGCTTCTTCCTTACACCGCCAGCTTAGGCCTAAAGATCATCGCTTCCGACTTCTTGGCGAAGTCGCTTGAATGGACCATTCTCGATAGCCCGCCAGTTATAGAGATACGTCATCCAACCGATGACACGTTTGACTTCCGTGCATTGCAGGATTTGCTTCCCGAGCTTATCATCACGATCATGTCGCACGTCGCATTACCCACCGACGTCGCCCATCTGAAAACCCTCTTCCGTGACGAACAGGCAATGGGACGTGCGATAGCTCTCACTAACATCGCACTATGCATTGGCAACATCCTGGGGCACAACCCCAAGCTACGACTTGCTGACTGGGTTCCAAGCGACGCCGAAACCTTTCCGCTTCGCAGAACGCAACCGTGGAATTACGGACAAGTCTCCTCGACAGAGCAAATCGCGCACGCACCCCTTACGTTTGGAACGGGAGATCCTCCTGCAGAACTGCTCGACACAGAAGGACTGAAGCACCGAGATCGCAAAGTTATTTCACTGATCAACATCCCCTTGTGGAACAAAGCAGGATGGCAGGGCGCAGGCTTCGTATACCCGGACCCACCCTTCGCACCATTGTTGTTGCTCCTCTTTAAGGACAGAGATGCCGGCGCAAGGATCTTCACCGGGCTGAAGCAACAAATCGGGCCGGACGACAAGACCGGCAAACTTCGCGTCAGCATCATTACAGGGATTGATAAAAACAACCCCGCACATTACCGCGTTCTTATCGGAACGAACCTCGAGCGGCATACGCTGCCGCCAGGGTCACATTTCGTGACGGTGTCCAGAGTCCATTCACTCACCCCGCTCTCCTCCACAAACCTGGACCGATTCCTCGCTAGCTACGCACAACGTGGAACCTTTTTCCTCGCCCCAGGGCATTTCGCGCCCGGAGACCCGGTCCAAACGTTTGACCGACACCTGGCGATCCGTTCGTCCCAGCTCAATGTGCGACGGGCGTGGGAAATTGGGGAGCACGACCCCGACGTGATCGGCATCGATCAGCACGACAACGTGGTTATTCCGGACGGCATTGAGGAGCCACCGGTTCTCCGCGCGCTGGAACGGATTAGAAAACGACGACAGCACGATACGTTAAAGGAACCGCTGATCCCGCGCACGGGACCACAAGGAAAAGTTGGGCGTAACGCCGCATGCCATTGCGGTTCTGGCAAGAAGTTCAAGAAATGTCACGGGCGTTAAGGACCTTCAGAACAAAAGGGCACCGCTCACGTGAAGATCACTTGGCCGTAAAAAGCCCATTTGAGGAAGTGATCCATTCCAGCAGTTTTCGCGAATTCCCGTACTTGGGAGTTCGACATCGGGCGGTCGATAGGTATCGATAAACGCCGAAACAGTGGATCTGGCAGCGGGATGCCCCGATGTCGCCGGATTAATAATGGGAAACGCCCTTCCCGTCTCGAATCCACTTGGACGTATCGTCGGCTATGCGCGGATATGCCAGCGCACGCCGGGAGGAGCGACTCATCCCGGAGAACGGCGATACCGGAAAATGCGGAGGTGTACGACAAGTCGAGCCGTGTCGTCGCTGTTCGTCAGGTCACGTTCAAGCAATTAAAGGTCATTTAAGACGATTGACCGTCCGGGCAATAGCGTGGGGTTACGTCACCCCGGTCGGAAACAATGCATCGAAGATTTTCTCGATTAAGCGACGCCGACTTCCGGGCTGTCCATCCGAAATACTCCCGACAGCGCGCGCAGCAGTGCCCGGGTGTATGAGTGAGCGGGTTTCGGAAAATACGCTCCGTCGGGCCGCTCTCGACAATCGCGCGCGTCTGTCAGAGGTGCTAGATCCGCCAGTTTCCGGCAACCTGAGTTCAACGGCGGAGCGGCTAGTGTAGTTTCCAAGAATTAGCTGGCCTTTCGTTTACGCGTTTTGGGAAGCGTGCAACCGGGTTGGATCTGTTCAAGAGTTTGGCGGCACCGGGAGAGTTTCGCGACGATGGATTCGACGGTGGCCGTCCAGACGAATGGCTTGGGTTTCTCATTCCAGGCAGCCAGAAATTCTTCGATGGCGGCGATGAGATCAGCAACATCCAAGAACGAACCACGGCGGATGCGCTTCTGCGTCAACTGGCCAAACCAGCGTTCAATGAGGTTGAGCCAACTGGAACTGGTGGGGACAAAGTGGACCACGAAACGAGGATGTTTCTTAAGCCAGAGTTGGACCTCAGGGGTTTTATGTGTGCCGTAGTTATCTATGACCATATGCAGTGGAGTGCTGGCCGGAAATTCCCGATCGATGCGGCGTAGGAACTTCACAAACTCTTGATGCCGGTGACGTTTGTAGCAGTCGCCGATGACTTTGCCATGCAACACGTCGAGCGCCGCGAAAAGCGTAGTGGTTCCATTCCGCTTATAGTCATGGGTCATAGTGCCGCAGCGTCCCTTTTTTATCGGCAAGCCGGGTTGCGTGCGGTCCAGGGCCTGAATTTGGCTCTTTTCGTCCACGCAAAGCACGATCGCATTGTCGGGAGGATTCAGATAGAGGCCGATGACGTCAGTCATCTTCTCCAGAAACTTGGGGTCCCGTGAGAGCTTGAAAGTCTTAGTCCGATGCGGCTTGATGTTGTGGCTTTGCCAAATGTTGTTGATCGTCGACTTGCTGATCCCTTGAGCCTCGGCCAATGTTCGGCAACTCCAATGAGTACTCGCTTTCGGCTTGGACTGCAAGGTGGCATCGATCACTTCCTTGATCCGTTCGGGGCTGTAGGTTGCCTTGCGTCCTCGGCCAGGCGCGATCTCCCAAAGTCCCTCTAATCCCTTCGCGAGAAAGCGTAAGCGCCACAACCGAACGGTCTTGCGATTCACACCGTTTCCGGCGGCAATGGCGACTTCGGACTGACCAGCGGCGGACGCGAGGACAATCCGTAAGCGAAGAGCCACCTGTTGTGGCGTTCCGAGGGCGGTTAACCACTGCTTGACTTGTTTCTGTTGGTCGTCGGATATTGCCAGGGCAGGGATCAAGCGATGCATGTCTGATTATGCAGCATGCCTCGCTATAATGTCCATCTATTTGTTGGACAGTACACTAGCGGTGCATCGACACTGGCACATCTCAGCAATGGGCGTTATACGTCAAAGCGGCCGGGACGAGCCGCTGCGGTGCGATTCAGCTCAACTTCCTAGAACGCCGTTCTTGGGGCCTTCCGCAATGACTCTCTACATGACGCGGTTCGGCGGGAGTTGAACCGCCTGCCCGGCCAAGCCTTCAGTTCTTCGGGTGCTATCGGCAGGATGCTTTTAAAGGCGTGCTACCCGCCAGCGACCGTAAGCGACGAATAACGCAAGGATACCAGTCAGCAGCGGAAAAGCGGCCATGGCGACACCTTGTGGTACCGAAAGCGCGGTCGCTCCGATCATGATAATCGCCAGTCCGGCAGCAGCCAAGGGCGTGAGGCCGGGCTTGATCCGCAGGAGCCCGGGCAGGACGAGACCGAGTCCACCAAGAACTTCGCAGACGCCAATAAAGTGTATAAATGAACCGCTGGCGAGTGCCGCTGGCATACCCTTGGTCATTTGGTCCACCGGCATGAAGAACTTCGCGCCGCCTGCGAACAAGAACAGCAGTGCGAGCAGGATCTGAATCGCCCACAAAGTCTTTTTCATAACAGCCTTCCAATATAGCGGATTGGTGAACCAAAGCAGGTTTCGGTCTCGGTAGACTCGCTGCCGTCTTACGGTTGCCATACGTGCGGCCTCCTACCGCTCGACTTCAGCGTGGAGTGCAACTTTGGTGTGCGTTGATGAAAATCCCGTCTCTTGGGTTTAGGCCGAATTCCATGTTGCATGGGCTAATGTCGCCAGGGTCGGAAGGGAGCACTTCATGGTGTGCGCGGGGAAGTTCGGTAAGCGGTCGGTATGCTCATTACCGTCCGGGCTATCAGCGTGGCGTGACGTTACCCCGGCCGGAAACAGTGCAATAAAGAATGTTTCGATTAAGCTACGCCGACTTCCGCGCTCTCAAGCCGAAATACTCCAGGCAGCGCGCGCAGCAGTGCCCGGGTGTACGAGTGCGCGGGGTTTCGGAAAATACGCGCCGTCGGGCAGCTCTCGACAATCGCGCCTTTTTCTCAGGATCGCGACCCTGCTGCAAAGTGACGCAATTGACAATAAATCGTGAGAAATGAACAGGACAGCCATGTTCAAGTCGCGATTGAGCTGTCTCAATAAGTCGAGCACCTCGGCTTGAGTGATGGCGTCCAGCGCGCTGGTTGGCTCATCGGCGATCAACAACCGAGGGCCATGCAACACGGCCATCCCGATCAAAACCCGCTGCACCTGGCCAACGCTCAGTTGGCGGGGATAGCGGCTCAGGAATTTTTCGCCGGTTGGCAGGCTTACTCGCTCAAAATCTCCAACACGCGCCGGTTTCCAATCCGGGCCGGATCCCGGATGGTGCGCCTTCCAGGCTTCCACAAGTTGTGTTCCGATGCGCAGCGCCGGGTTCAGCGAGGAGACCCGCACTCTGCAGCACAAGCGCAATCTCCTTCCCACGGATTCGGCGCATTTCAGCTGAACTCAGAAGCTGGAGATCGCGATTTTCGAAGATGACCCGACCCCGCACCGCTCCCCCTTTGTGCTCAAGCAGTCGCAGGAGCGCCGCCGCAAGGGTCGTCGACGGCCGCACAGCAGAAATTGAATCTAAATCGCGATCGGACGCTCACGCCGACGAAGAGCGAAGGTGAGAAATTGCGCGAATGAGAAGCGACGCCGTAATTAAAGGCAAGAGATACATAGAAAAACACAACTTCAGGCGGTAGCGCCCCCAAATCTTCATAGGGCCTTCTCAATACATTGTGAGCGCGCCCTAGTTCTTGGCGTCTTCCATGGAACCTGAATTCCTCACACTCCGTAATGTTAGATCCGCGATTGCCGCTTGGCGCAAATCGAACTTGGGATTCAATTCCAGGGCCTGCTGCAGGTGGCTCACGCAATCCGCTCTCTTTCCAAGAGCCTGGGCGATCATTCCAGCGTGATAGTGGAAAATGGGTTCAGGTGTCTGCTGCATCAGCGCCTGTTCCATAGCCGACTCAGCCTCAGCGAACTTTTTATTCTTGTAAAGCACCCAGGCAAGCGCGTCGTAGCTGTAAACGTCTTTTCTTCCTTCCATTTCGGCTTGAACCAGTTCCAAAGCGCGATCTAAATTCCGATCGGCATCCGCATAGGCAAACGCCAGACTGCGATTGGTAGTCTCATGATTCGCTCGCGCCAAACGATCCACCACATCAACCAAGTCATTTTGCTTCCGCGCTTGCTCCTTCATTCCCTGAATACTGTACAAGTACGCGAGGTTCGCGGCGTACTCCGGTAATGGAATTACCGCTTGGGCATGCCGATAACTCTCAATCGCTCCAAGGGTGTCCCCTTGCGCGCCCTGAACGCGCCCGAGTCCCGCGTACGCGCGATGGTAGCCTACAAAGTTCGCGAGAGCTTGAACGTATTCGGCTCGCGCGTCCTCCCAGTGCCCCGCCTTGAAGTAGAGGTCCCCCAGCTCAACCAGGCACCAGGCCCGATGTTCGGGTGAAGAACTCCCCGCTGCCACGGCTGCTTTCATCAACTGGAGAGCACCCGCCCAGTTCCCGGTAACGAAAGTGTAATAAGCAAGGCGGTTGTAGCTGAACAGATTCGGGATACGTTTCACCATCATCTCGTAAGCCTGTTTGGCCTTATCATATTCACCGAGCTCCATGAGAGCATCCCCTAAAATTCCGAAGTTTGAAGCATCGGCTGGGTAGAACTGAGTCAGGTCACGGGAGTACGCCGCAGCCAGTTCGAAGTGATGCCGGTTCATCTCCAGTTCAGTGCGCAGCCGTAGCGCTTCGTAATTATCAGCGTGCCCTGAGAGGACGGTCTCAACAAGCGTCGTTGCGAAGTCGAGATAGCGGCCGTCCGCCGTTTCTCTTAATTTCTGGAGATAGGCGCCAGCCAGCAAAGTCCGATATTCGACTGCTTCCGGATGAGCTGCGATTGCCTTGGTGTAGTCAATAATCCGGTCATCGGTGGTTTTCAAGACCCCCGCTTGGGTGGTGGGCTGCTTCTTCCTGACCCTTCCACTGTTGAGCCCGGTGGCGTCATTTTCCGCGCCAAAGGCGGCAGCGCTCAGTAAGCAAAACCAAACGAGACTGCTATGTTGGGACCGTGTAAACATTTATTTGAGTAAGCGTAAAAAAGGAGGGCACACAAGCCCCTTCAGCGCAAATCGCTGTTGCCGGCAGGCCGCGCATCGGGTTCATGCAAGGCGGTACGAATAGCCTCAGCGTGACGGAGCATTGCGGAATTTTGAAAGCCCACCGCTAAAGCCCTCTCGATCTGCTTTCGCGCTTCGGCGTATTCACGGTTTGCATAGAGTGCCCAAGCGTAGGCGTCCAGCGTATGCACATCGTGACGATGTGCGATCTCCTGCCGCGCTAGCAGAAGAGCTTCTTGCGGTTTTTGAGCAAGGCCAGCATAGAAAAAGGTCAATTCGCGGTTGGCATTGTCGGCTCTCGAAGTCACGGCCCGCGCTCGTTTTTCAAAGTCAGCAAATGCGCTCGCGGCTTCTTCACGACGGCCTGCCTGATCGAGCGCATCCGCCAATCCATAATAGTTGCGCGCATCCGGGAAATCTTCGCACTCCCGCCGCCAGAGTGCAATGGCTTCGGTGTGTTGTTGTTTAGTTGAAAGGACCCGCGCGAGCGCCGCCCGGGCGGGATGGTAATCGGGCATGGACAAGAGCGTCTGGCGCAAGACCCTTTCAGCCGCTTCCACCTTACCGGCAGCAAACGACAACCGGGCGATTTGGACCAGGATTTCGGCACGCTCAAGCGCGTCGCGAGAACCCGTCATCCGCAAGGCCGTATTCAGAAATTCCAGAGCACCCTCAACATCGCCGAATAGTTCCCGCAACCGCGCTGCCGGCATGAGACTGACTGCGGTAGGGGGGCGCAGGTTCAACATCCATTGCGCCGCGTCTTCGGCTTCTTTGTAGTCGCCTAGTTCGATCGCGGCGTCGGCGACTAGTCCATAAACTGGAACATCGTCGGGCACGCGTTTGTTAAGAGTTTTCGCCAACTCCAAAGCTGGAACGAATTCGTACCGGCCCATAAGAATACGGACCCGAATCTTCTGGCCGGCAAAATTGTCCGGTACCAGGCGAAAGGAGTTCCCGAGTGCCTCGTCGGCCTGAAGGTAGTATTTTGGATCCGAGGTCTCGCGGGCCCGTTGAACGAATGCGAGAGCCAAATCATTGTAGGCTTCGGCATTTTTGGGACTTTTGCGAATAGCCGCTTCTGCCGCCGCCATCCTTTGCTGGATGGGGGTAAGAGAGGCCACTGGTTGTTGGGCGGAAACGGTAACAGCCCAGAGCAGCGTAATGGTAATCAGGGGACGAAGCATTCTCAGGTCATTCTTCTGAATTAGGAGAGAGGCGGCCATGTTACATTCCTGCAACATGGCCGCGAAGAGTTTTATGGCTGTGGGTCCGGAGGTGTGCAGGGAGCGCCCGCACCCATGGTGCAGCCCGGCTCGCCCGGATCGAGGTGACGGCTGTTCCGGCCGTCATGAGAGAACCAAACGTATGGGAAAGTTTCAAACTGCGGCGTGTCGTTGACGTTCACGCCGTCGCCGAGCAGGTTGTTCGGAGGTATATTGAACGCCGGATTGAACACTCCGGCTGTCAACCGCACGGTGATATCCGTGACGTCGTCGGTAACGCGCCGGCCATTCGGATATCCCGCCTGATCGCGACGTGGTCCGACACCAACCAGACCCAGCCGGCTTCGCAAAGCCTGTGGTGTGGGTGGCACCCCGGTGTTGAGCCGCAGCAAATCGGCGATGGGACCGGGAGGCGTACCGAGGGGGGCGATCGGCGGCAAGTACTGATATAACGGCCGCAGGTCATTACGGGGCGGGCTTGGCACGGTGACGCTCGGGAAAATCGCATTAATCTGGCGCGCCAAGTACGGATCGAAGAAGAAACGGGCAAACTGCTGGTCGTCTTTCGGCTCGCTCATGCTAAACCGGTCTTTCGATCCATTGCCAGTGAACAACTCATTGATCAAGGCGTTACCCATGCGCTGCACCTGCCGGAACTGGCCGTTCTGGTTCGCCGGATCAGGCGAGCGACGGATAGTAACCTGCTGGCGGGACGTTGTCCCCCAGGTGCCAATAGTCGCTGCCGGACTGGTGGCCAACTCTTGTCTCCCGGTGCGAGTGAGCAAGGCGATCGGCACTTCGATTGCGAT
>JBBSHP010000026.1:0-14644 GCA_038232555.1 Bryobacterales bacterium | reverse complement strand
GTCCACCCATTTCACTTATCGCGAGGAGAACCGGGTGTTCGAGGATGTCGGCCTCTGGAACGACGCCTCAGTGACTGTGACGGGGACCGCAGAGCCCGAACAAGTGGATGCGGTTCTGTTTACGGACGGCATGCTCCCGATCCTGCGAGTACGTCCGCTACTGGGGCGGGCGTTCACGGCGAAGGACGATTCTGCCGGGAGTCAGGAAACGGTGATCCTGAGCTACGCGTACTGGCAACGCAGGTTCGGTGGCGATCCCCAAATTATCGGGCGAAGATTGATCGTCAACGGGAAAGCCCACGACATCATCGGAGTGATGGCCCAAAGCTTTCAGTTTCTCAGTTTCCATCCCGCGTTCTATCTACCTTTCCAATTCAAAAGGTCTGAGGCATTTGTTGGAAACTTCAGCTACCAAGCAGTCGCGAGGCTCAAGCCCGGCGTCAGCCTGGATCAGGCCAGCGCGGACGTAGCACGGATGCTTCCGATGATGGCCGAGAAATTCCGCCTGGCCCCGGGGATGAGTCTGAAGATGCTGAAAGAAGCCCGAATTGGACCTAATCTGCATCCGTTCAAAGAGGATCTGGTGGGCGACCTCGGCAAGGTTCTCTGGGTATTGATGGGCACCGTCGGAATCGTTCTACTGATTGCGTGCGCGAACGTCGCTAATCTGGTCCTGGTACGGGCGGAAAGCCGTCAACAGGAGCTCGCTATTCGAGCCGCTCTGGGTGCCGGTTGGGGACGCTTGGCGCGAGAGCTTCTCTCGGAAACCCTGGGTTTGAGTATTCTCGGCGGCGCTCTGGGCCTGGCTTTAGCCTACGGAGGCATTCGTGTTTTAGTGGCGATGGCTCCCGCTAATCTACCGCGTCTGGATGAGATATCGATCGACGGGTCAGTGCTCTTTTTTACCTTGTGTATTGCGCTTCTGGCGGGCCTTTTGTTTGGGCTGCTGCCCGTGTTCAAGTATGCGGGAGCGCACCTCAGTTCGGCCTTGAAAGAGGGCGGCCGGGCGCTGAGCGAAGGCAAGGACCGCCACCATGCCCGCAACGTTCTGGTGGTTGTTCAGATCGCCTTGGCTCTGGTGCTTCTGATCAGCTCAGGGTTGATGATCCGGACGTTCCAGGCCCTGCGCCATGTCCAGCCGGGTTTCACTCATGAGGAAGAAGTGCTCACGTTGCGCGTCTCGGTTCCTGAAGCCCAGACACCCGACGCTGTGCAAGTAACCCGAACGCACCAGCAAATACTGGAGAAGCTGCAACAACTCCCCGGCGTTACTTCGGCTGGAACGGCATCTTCCATCACCATGGATGGCTCGAGCAGCAACGATCCTGTCTTCGTAGAAGACTTTCCGTCCCCGGACGGTCAGCTTCCGCCGATACGGCGTTTCAAGTGGGTCGCGCCCGGCTTCTTCAAGACCATGGGAAATCCGCTGTTAGCCGGTCGGGATCTGACATGGAACGACATCTACCGGAAGTCAGCCGTATTGCTGGTTACGGAGAATTTTGCCCGTGAGTATTGGAAGAATCCGGTTAAAGCGATTGGCAGACGCGTCCGCGAGACACCCAAGGATCCCTGGCGCGAGATTGTTGGGGTAGTGGGCAATGAGCGGGATGACGGCGTAAGCCAGCCAGCGCCGACGGTGGTCTACTGGCCCATGCTGTTGAACGAATTTTGGGGCCAACCTAACTTTGTTCACCGGACCATGGCCTACGCCATCCGCAGTCACCGGACGCGAACGCTCGGGTTCTTAGAAGAGATCCAACAGACCGTTTGGTCGGTGAACCCCAGCCTGCCGTTGGCCAACGTCCGCACGTTAGAGGAAATCCATCAGCGATCTCTGGCCCGCACCTCGTTCACTCTGACCATGCTGGGCATTGCGGCCGCTATGGCGCTGCTGCTCGGCCTAGTCGGAATCTATGGCGTTATCTCGTATTCGGTATCGCAACGGACCCGCGAGATCGGGATCAGGATGGCTTTGGGGGCCCGGCAGGAGGATGTCCGGCGCATGTTTGTGAGGCACGGGCTGGTACTCACGGCCATCGGCATTGGGATTGGGCTAGCAGCGTCCGCAGGACTAACCCGGATGATGTCTTCGCTTCTGTTCGCGGTGGAGCCGGTGGACCCGGCCACGTATGGCGTGGTGTCTCTTTTCCTGATCGGGGCCGCCCTCCCGGCAAGCTACCAGCCTGCGCGGCGGGCGACAGCGGTTGACCCGGTGCGAGCTCTGAAATCCGATTGATTGGCGAGCAGGCTACTTCACCGGCTCACGCCAGCGCCCGCTTTCGAACTCAAGGTTGAAGTTGTCGCCCAGGTATACGCGACGCACTTCTGCATCGCTGCCCAACGCCTCGGGACTGCCGGAGCGGAAAATTTTCCCGTTGTTGATGATGTACGCGCGGTCCGTTACCGCCAGCGTTTCCCGGACGTTGTGGTCGGTCACTAAAATTCCGATTCCCGAGTTTTTCAGGTCAAAGATAATGCGCTGTAGCTCCAGCACCTGAATGGGATCGATGCCAGAGAATGGCTCGTCCAGCAATAGAAAGCTCGGCTCGATGACCAATGAACGGGCGATTTCAACACGCCGGCGCTCACCGCCGGAAAGGGTGTAGCCTTTGCTGTGCCGAACGGTCTCGAGGCCCAGTTGCTGGATGAGCTGATTCATGCGCTCACGGCGCTTGCGTCCATCGATCGGCAGAGTCTGAAGAATCGCCATCAGATTATCTTCCACCGAGAGTTTTCGAAACACAGAGGCCTCTTGCGGAAGGTAACTGATGCCCCGCCGCGCCCGCTGATACATGGGCATGTCGGTGATGTCCTCGGCGCCTTCGCCATTGGCCGCCGGATTGGTCAACGTGACTCGGCCCGAATCGGGACTGATCAGACCCACGATCATGTAGAACGAAGTGGTTTTACCAGCGCCATTGGGACCGAGCAAGCCAACTACTTCGCCTTGCTTCACCCACAGCGACACATTGTCCACCACCTTGCGGCCGCGATAAGTTTTTGAAATTTCAGCAGTCTTCAGGATTCGCATCGGCAGCTTATTTTCGCTGGATCTTGCTATTGGCAGGCTTGCCTTCAGACCCGACAACCAGCAGCCTATCATCCTGGGAGAACCAGGTCAATTTCGAGCCCCGTGTAGTTCCCTTGCGGCTGTCCACAAGTTGCGGCTGTCCGCCTTCCAGGATCAGTTTGTCCTCATCTACGTAGTATTCTGCATGTTCAGAGGTGCCGGTGCGGGTGCGGCGGGAAGGCGCCGTCTGTACAATCTCGACGTTGCCATCCGCGAAAGCGTGATCGAGCGATGAATCGTCGCTTTCATCCCGCAAGAATGCGCGCAGCTCCTTGCACTTCATTTTCATCGCGCCCCGATCCAAAAATACACCCCCGGTATAGTGGGCGAGACGCTCTTCATCGCTGTACACCATCTCCGGGGCCTTTACAATCGTGAAAACCGGAGACGCGGACGGCTTCGCCTGTTTCGCAGTGCTCCTGGGAGCCGGCGCGCCAGGGTCTTTTTCAGAGCCTTTTGGAACCTCCTCATCTGCCTGCTTATCGAGCAACTGGCTGATGACATGCCCGTGAGCCTTCAGCACATCATTATCACGATCGATCTCAATGACGTCACCCTGCAAGCGATTGGTGCCTTGCCAGGTCACGACGTTGCCTTCATAGCGCACCTGCAGGTTGTTCTCTGTCGACGACATCTTGTTTGCCTTGGCATGCAGCGGCTCGTCTTCAGCCAGCATGCCACCCGATGTCGCCTCTTCCTTCTTCTTATCCGGCATACGAGTTGAGTTCACATGACCGTCGGCGAGGAAGTCGCCGGTCTTCTGGTCGAGTACGATCTTGTCGGCATCGGTGGAGCCAGTGGGATCCCAGACGCGCGCCCCGCCGGTCAAGTCGATCGAGTTGCGGGCCTGCTCCAGCACGGCCCGGTTTGCTTTTGCCTTGCGCACTCCTTCTTCGTAGCGGAAGTCGTTCCACTGTTCCAGATGCGCCAACTGAGCGGTCTTAGGATCGAAGTCAGCCTTGATCTCTTTGCTCCAGGTGAGCGAGGGAGGCGGAGGTTCCTTGGCATTGGAAGCTTTCGGTTTTTCAGTCCGCGTAGATACCTGAGTGGATTTGAAGCTCTCAATCTGATTTTTCGGTCCGTAGACAATCCACATGTTCTCCCCGTTCATCCAGCGATGGGGCTGATTGGGGCGATTGGGCAGGAACTCAAGTATGCCGGGTGATCTGGTTTCGATGTGCTCCACCTCCTGGCCGCCGGGCCGCATGGTGGTTGCGATCACTTCACTGCGCAAGACCCGCGTATCAGCGAGTTGAACTCCTGCTTTGGGAATGGGTTTCGATTCGAGTACGCTATGCCCGGTTGCCAGCGCATTCTGGAGCGCGCTGTCTTTGTCCGCAGTATTGAAATCGAGATCGACGCGATCGCTCGTGATGGTGGTTTGGGCCGTGTCTGCGGTGGAGACCAGCTTGGCGTTGCGCTCGCCGACGATCTTCTTGATCTGGCCGTTTTCATCGAAGTCGATTCCCAATTGATCGGCAGCGTAGGTGAGGTTGCGATGCGGCCGCTGATCGGTCCCCTGGGCATTCTGCGCCTCCGCTTTCTGAATCAGTCCGTTCCCGAGAGTGACGATGGCGGGTCCGGCGGTCAAAGCCAACGTATCGCGCGTGAGCTTGGACCAAGGGGCAAGATAAACTTTGCCCTCTGCTTGCTTATAATTCAATTCGCCGGCTTCCACTTTCATTGGCTTAGCCTTGGGATCGCGACCGCGCCAGTTTAACTCCACCTGGCTGTTCATGTGCAGCTCATGGGATTGGGGATCATATACAGCGCCGACGGCTTTCCCTTCGCCCTGGTCGAAGCCGAAGCTGGCTGGACGATCGGTAGTCGCTTTGCCGGTTTTGGTCTCGAGATGGACACCGGATGTTTTGATCGTCATCAGGCGCCCTGAAGGTTTGGCATCCGCTTTTACGCCCATGACGATCTCCACATCGCCCTCTGAAAAGAGCATGCCCTGGTTCATGTCGAACTCGGCCTTGGCGCTCTTCACCTGATCGTATTCTTTGGCGTCTTTATGAAAGATGTGGAGTTCCAGGCCATTCAGCAGATACTTGCCTGCGACCTCCTGATAGTCCTTAGCCCGAACAAAAACTACGGGTTTGCTGTTGACGGTCTGCGTATAGGTCCAATCCTGCGCGGCAGACGCAGTTCCGGCAGGCAGTGGAGCGGGCTTCTTGGCGGCGTGAGCGGATTGCTCTTTGAAACGGTTGTAAAAAGTCGTGCCAACGCCTGCCAGCAAGGCCAGGATCGCGATAAGAAGGAGCGGGCGAGCCCACCTCATGTACAAACTTCAGGATAACGAGACGGCCGGGGATCTGTCCATTTGGGCGCTACGGAAGAGTCGGGCCGACGGGAGTGCCTGGGGGCTGCTCTGGGACTTGGCCCGTAAGCCACTGATTCGAGGGCGTCTGCGCATCTGCGGATCTAATTGCATATTTTTCAGAAAAACTCGCTCCTCTGTGTTATTGGATTGGTCGTCGACGTTTCTTTACTGGATCCGGCCTTGGGGACCGAGTTGTTCCAACTAACTTCAGTCTACCTTTGAGCCTGGGTTTGGAACCGGAAAACGGGGTGAAGCCTGGGGTGGTAAGTTGATGACAGGAATGGGACTTATGCCACAAAAAATAAAAAGGCCGGAGCTGTGACCGGCATGGCTAGTCCGGCAAGCCGACCTTCTTGCGAAGAGTTTTTACTCGCGGATCACCCCGAAGCAGGGCGAACTCCCGAGAGTTGAGCGTCATGCCTATGCGCACAGCACCGAGCCGCGCCACGCGGTCCAAGGCCTCCAAGGTGCGATCCTTGTCGCCCAAACCGGCATAGATCATCGCCTGTGAGAACGCGTTTGGCGCAACAGCAACTGCGAGTTTCTCGGCTTCTTCGCGGCGGCCGGCGCGCCCGTACGCGTAACCGAGGTAGCGAGGATTACCGCTTTTAGCAAGTATCTGGATCGCCTCGTCTGTTCTACCCTGGCCGAGGCGTGCTCGCCCCAGGCACTCAGCCGCGCCAGCGCAATGCGCGGCTGCCTCGTCATATCGACCCGCGTCAATAAGCATAGAGGCAAGCCGTTGTTGTATGAATGACGAGAGCCGGTCGGCTTTCTCCGCCACACGCATTTGCTGCACTGCTTCATCAATACGGCCGAGCGGTACCAGGAGGCGGGTGCTGAAGTCGTTATACGTCCCGGAATTATTCGGCTCGAGTTCGATCGCCCTGCGGAAGCTTTTCTCCGACTGCGTCCATTTGCCTTCACGCGCGTACACCATCCCGAGCGCGTCGTGGGCTTCGGCGAGCAGAGGATCTATTCGGATGGCCTCCTCCGCCGCCAGTCGCATTTCGGCTAGCTCATCGGCGTGGCTATCCCTAAAGCCCTGAGCGGAACTTGCAGCGGACGCGGCCGCGAGACCTGCGTACGCCGGTGCGAACGACGGGTCTTTCGCGATCACCTGCCGGTAGATAGCGGCGGCTTCCCTGGCTGACTCGCGGCTGCGCTGATTCGGCAGCGCGCGCGCGTGGAGGTAAAGGTCATAGGCGTCCACACTCGTTTCATAGCGGCGCCTACCATTTCCTAGTTTCAGGCGCAGATTGTTGACTATTGCCAGAGAGATTTCGTCCTGGATAGAAAAGACGTCCGTCAACTCCCGGTCGAACCTTCGGGACCACAGCGGAAAATCGTCCCGCACTCGAATTAACTGAGCATTGATCCGCAACTTCTGTCCCGCGCGCAGGACGGAACCTTCGAGGATGTAATCGGCCTGCAATTGTTGTCCCGCATCGCGGATATTGCGCGGCCGGCCCTTCATACCAAAAGACGAGGTCCGGGAACGTACCGTCAGGCCTTCGATGATGGACAGATTGCGGATCAGCTCATCGGTAAGGCCGTCGGCAAAGTAGTCGTTGGCAGGATCGTGGCTGGTATTTTCCAAGGGCAGAACCGCAATCGAAATCGGAGCACTCCGGTGTTGCATCCACCACCAGCCCGCGGCCGCCAGCGCGATAATCAGGCCGGCAAGTCCGAGGGTCAGCCAGGAACGGGCGCTAAACCGCGCCGGAGTCTTTTCCGGCATGGGCGCGATTACCTGGCGCTCCTCCTCAACCTCGCGGAAGCGGGGAACGTAGCCGCCTTTTGGCAGCTCGATTACCAGGGCATCCGCCTGGCCTTCTTTTGAGTAGTAGGCGCTCAGCCTCGCACGCAGCCGCACGGCTTCCGTGCGCACAACGGGGTCCAGCCTGGAATCGAAATCCGGACGGCGTCCAAAAACCTGAATGGCGATGACGGACTCCTTCAGTTCGTTATCTTTGCCGTCCAGATGCCGTTCTACGACGAATCGCAAAAACCCGGACAAGCGCTCGTTGCGCGCGAAACCGGGACTCTCCAGGACCCGGCCCAGTTGCCGCCGTACGGTGTGCGCCTCCGATTCAAGCAATGGCATTGCTTCGAGAGTACCTCTTGTTTTCAATGGTGTGCAAGAGCATCCAACCGTTCTACTACGTCTTGATACTTGTTCTCTCCTTACTGTGACGGCATAATAACCAGATGCGAGATGGCTCTGAGCAGGCCACATGCAAGCTCATGCTGCTTAGTGCCACCTGCTGCGCTGGGGAGGCGTACGGTGTGTGGAAACTGAATCCAGCCCGTTCGACGCTTGCCCAAAATCAGAAGAGTGTGACCCCGCGGGAACGAGCTTTCGACGCCGCCGCTGAGAGCGGTGGCTGGTACTAGAAAAACGATGAGATCGGAGGATTTAACATGTGTTTCGGACGACTCGCATTTGGGTTAATGCCGGCCGCCGCACTTGTAGCCGTGGCCTCTTGCACCGCCTTCGGCCAGACTTATTCGATTAAGACCGTCGCCGGTGGCGGGTTACCGGTGAACATAGCAGGGATGTCCGCCAGCCTGGGACACGTCGGCGGGCTCGCGACCGACCAATCCGGAAGCGTTTTCATCACCGCTCCAGAATACGCTGCCGTACTGCGTTGGGACCCCACAACAAAACAGCTCAGCCTGGTGGCAGGAAATGGGACTCTAAGCGGATCTCCGGGACTTCCTGGCGATAACGGACCTGCGGCCAGCGCCCAATTGTTCGGCCCCTCCAGCGTTGCCGTAGACACTGCTGGGACGGTTTACATAGCCGATAACAAGATTGGAGTCCGCAAGGTTTCGGGAGGGGTGATCACAACGTTGGCGGGAGTCTCGGGTTCCACCGTTGCGGTGGATTCCCTTGGCAACCTATACGTTGCCGGAGTGAACCTCATCCGCAAGGTCTCAAATGGGGTGGTCACTACGGTGGCGGGGAACGGAACCAGCGGTTTCAGTGGCGACAACGGCCCGGCCACGAGCGCGAAGTTGAACGGTGCATCCGGCCTCGCAGTCGACTCCGCCGGTAGCCTCTACATCGCGGACACGAACAACAACGTGATCCGCAAGGTTTCGGGCGGTGTCATCACAACCGTCGCGGGGAATGGCACCAGCGGCTACAGCGGCGACAATGGCATGGCGACAAGCGCGCAGTTAAACAGCCCCTACGGCGTGGCGGTGGACTCCGCCGGCAATCTCTACATTGCGGACACAAACAATAATGTGATCCGCAAGGTTTCGGCTGGCGTGATCACCACGGTAGCGGGCGGCGGAGGCATTCACTCGTCGCCCGTCACAAGTCCGTCCTGTGCCCCGTGGCCGGGCGGCTTCGTTCCGTTCTCTTCCGTTTATTACCTGTCGGCTCCTGACGGAGCTGGAAATCAACTCCTGGTCGGCGACACACGACAGCCAAACGCGTCCGATCCCCTGGCGAGCTACAAAGCAATTCAGAACCTGCCACTTCCCGCCGCCCCGGATCAACTGTACTGCGGATCCATTCAGTTGGCCAACGGGTATTCTGTGCAAGCGTATGTGCCGACGGCAGCCGAACGGCAGGGAGACTTTCACGAATTTTCCGGGACCCTGATAGACCCCAATACCAATAGGCCCTTTCCCGGAAACAGCTTGCCGCTAGCTGTGCAACCAACGGTTTACCCTTGGCGGATTGCGCCGGTGGATCCAGGCGACAATGGTCCCGCCACCAGTGCGGTGCTAAACCGGCCTTTTTCGGTAGCCGTGGATCCCCCCGGCAATCTCTACATAGCGGACAACAACAATGCTCGCGTCCGTCGAGTCTCGAACGGCGTGATTACCACGATTGCGGGCAACGGAACGTGCTGTTTCCTTGGCGACGGCGGCTCCGCCACCAGCGCTCGGCTTTATACCCCCAACGGCGTTGCTGTAGATCCGGCAGGCAATCTGTACATAGCAGACACTCCGGTTGGTTTTGGCTATGGGCCCTATTTCTCTCTCTTCTATAGCAATGTCTATGGCAGTTATTTCACTCGGGTTCGCGAGGTCTCCAATGGCGTGATCGGCACTGTGGCGGCGTCGACGGCATCCGGCCTCTCCGTCGACTCCTATCCCAATGCATCCAGCTTCGCCGCGGACTCCGCCGGCAATCTCTACATTGCCAGCGGCAACGTGATCCGTAAGCTCTCGAACGGGGTGGTCACTACGGTTGCGGGCGGAGGCTCCTCGCTCGATGATGGCGTTGCCGCCACTGCCGCCCAGTTGAATGCCACGAGCGGTATTGCCGTCGACTCGAGCGGCAGTCTATTTATCGCGGATGGCTACAATTACCGCGTGCGCAAAATAGTGAACGGCGTAATCACCACCATCGCGGGGAACGGAACGCCCGGATTCAGCGGAGACAACGGTCCGGCTACCAATGCGCAGTTGGGCTATGTAGAGGGCATCGCCGTGGACGCAGCCGGGAATCTCTACATCGCCGACGGTAAGACCCGCGTCCGCAAGGTTGTCGACGGAACGATCATCACGGTAGCGGGGAATGGAACAACAGGGTCCGCTGGCGACAATGGACCAGCCACCAGCGCCGCAATTAACGCCACCGCCATCGCGGTTGATTCCGCAGGTAATCTCTTCATCGCAGGCGACTCTCGCATTCGCAAGGTCTCCGGTGGTGTGATTACCACGGTGGCCGGAAACGGAACGCCGGGGCTCAGCGGCGACAACGGGCCAGCCACCAGCGCTCAGGTGGGCGCTCCAAACAGCTTGGCCGCAGACGCGAACGGAAGGGTATATATCTCGGATGGCGATTACAACTGGATCCGTATGTTGACGCCAGTGGGGACTTCGTGCACGGCTTCCGCCAGCCCGGCTTCCTTTTCCCCTCCTGCTTCGGGAGGAAGCATCACAGTTGCAGTCCAATCCTCCTGTTCCTGGGCGATTGGCGTTCTGCCGACATGGATTACCTACTCGGGAAACGCGGTCGGTAGTGGATCTGCATCCGTCGCCCTTACAGTCGGGGCTAATAACGGGTCTGCGCGCTCCGCGTTGATTTCCGTCGCCGGCGTGCCGATCGGTGTCACGCAAGCAGGCCAACCGGGCTTCACCACGTCCGTCTCCGCAATTGTCAATGCAGCCAGTGGCCTTAGCGGCGGAATTGCGCCTGGCGAGATTGTTGTAATTTATGGCTCAGGATTAGGACCTGCTCAGCTCTCCACGGCAGCCGCAGGCGCCGGCGGCCTCTTCGGCACGCAACTGGCGGGCACCAGCGTTTCCTTCAACGGCATCGCAGCGCCTATGATCTACACCTCGTCCGGGCAGGTATCGGCGGTCGTGCCGTATGGGATCACGGGCGGCACGGCGCTGGTGACGGTCACTTATCAGGGACAGACATCCGCTGGGTTCTCCGTGCCCATGGCTCCGTCCGTTCCAGGGATCTTCACAGCCAACAGCACAGGCAAGGGCCAGGCAGCCGCGCTAAACCAGAACGGCTCTCTCAATAGCGCCGCCAACCCGGCACATCCGGGCGACGTGATTATTTTGTTTGCGACAGGCGAGGGCCAAACATCGCCCGCCGGTGCCGATGGCAAACCGGCCGCGGCGCCACTACCGCAGCCGATCCTCCGGGCACAAGTCTGGCTTGGCTTTGGCTCTGGCCCCAACTGCAATGACTGTGGCCCTGTGCAACTTCAGTATGCCGGCGGAGCCCCTGGAGAAATCGCAGGGCTGATGCAAATCAACGCCGTGATTCCGCAGTACATTCAGACCGGCGATGCGGTTCCTGTTCTCGTTACGCTCGGCAGCGGAATCAGTCAACTCGGCGTGACTATTGCCGTGCGGTAGACGTACCTCAGCCGGTCGAGCAACGCAGTCACGATCGGCGTACAGTAATTCACGGGAGGAAATATGGAAACCAGCTTGTTCTGCTGATGTTGTTGGGAGCTTCGAGTTACGCGCAAACAGGCACATTCACGGCAACCGGCAACATGACCACTGCGCGGTCTAAGCACACGGCCACGGTGCTTCCCAATGGTAAAGTCTTGATTGCCGGGGGACTTAACTCCCAAACTAGTCCCGTTGTTTACCGTTACCTGGCCAGCGCGGAACTCTATGATCCTTCCACTGGGGTCTCCACCCCCACGGACGACATGATTACAGCCCGCTCTGGCCACTCGGCTACGCTGCTCCCCGATGGCAGGGTCCTGATCACCGGCAGAGGCGCCGCAGACCGAACCGTGGCCAGCACGGAGCTTTACAATCCCTCCACGGGGACCTTCACCGCTACTGGCGGGACGACCACGGTTAGTGGCATTGCGACGTTACTGAAAAATGGCAAGGTCCTGATTACGGGCAATACTGCCCAACTCTACGACCCGGTTACTGACAGCTTCGCTCCCACTGGCTCCTATGTTGGCCCCTTCTACTATGGCCCCTTTTTCTATCCGGATACAGCCACCTTGCTACAGGACGGAAGGGTCTTGATCGTCGGGAACGCCGCTGGTGACGGCTACCTTTACCTTGAGCATGAAGAACTTTACGATCCTGTCACCGGAACGTTCAAAGTGACCGGCAAACCGCACACGTTCGGTAACGGAAGCGACATCTGGACGGCCCACACGGCGACCTTGCTCCCGAACGGAAAGGTGTTACTGGCCGGTGGTGTGAGCGAGGATTTCGGCTACTTTAGCATCGCCGAACTTTACGACCCCTTGACGGACACGTTTACGGCTACCGCGAATATGACTATCGCGCGGGCTGGGCACACGGCTACGCTGCTGCCCGATGGAACCGTCTTGGTCGCCGGCGGTCAGTTGTACTTTAGCCTCATCGACGCCGAACTTTATAATCCTGCTACCGGCACGTTTTCCTCTACGGGGTATATGACTGTAGCGCGGACTGGCCACTCAGCTACGCTGCTGTTTGATGGCCGAGTCCTGACGAGCGGTGGTGTGGGGGCCAGTGACTATTGGCTTGCCAGCGCCGACCTCTATACTCCGCAGTTGTTGGCGCCGGCGCCAGTTCTGTTTTCCTTGTCCGGCGATGGTACAGGCCAAGGCGCCGTCTGGCATGCAGACACGGGCAAGATCGCGTCATCCGCCAACCCGGCTACCGCTGGGGACGAACTGTCGATGTACACCACCAGCCTGTTTGAAGGCGGAGTGATCCCTCCGCAAGTAGCCATTGGTGGCCAACTCGCTGAGGTGCTGTATTTCGGCGACGCACCCGGATATCCCGGATATTTTCAGGTGAACTTTCGAGTGCCGGACGGCGTCGCGCCGGGATCTGCCGCCACGGTTCGCCTAACCTACCTCGGCCGCCCCAGCAATGCGGTCACGATCGGTGTGCAGTGACAATTCGGAGACAGGACATGAAATTCTTGTCTAATAGCCGAAATCACCGAACAGGATTCCGTCGGTCGCCGCTCGGAGCAGCGCCTCGTATTGGAAAAGCGTTAGGGGGAGATATGAAGACAGCCATTATCGGTATGCTTCTTTCGCCATTCCTGCTGATGGCCCAGCAGAGTGGCGGCGCGTGGACCAACATCGGCCCCAGCCCCGCTGCCATTGATGTCATCGCTGTGGACGCGACGGATGCCAGAATCATTTTCATAGGCTCCAACGGAGGCGGCGTCCGAAAATCCGTGGATGGTGGAATCACGTGGTCCGCCGTAAACAACGGTCTCACCAATCCTGTCGTGCACGGGCTCGCCATAGACGCTTCCGGACCGCAAACGGTTTACGCCGGAATTGGCGAAGGTCTGTTCAAGACCGGCGACGGCGGCGCCACGTGGCAGAATATCACAGCGATTTCCGGGTCGATCTCCGCTGTTGCGGCCGACCCGCACCGGTCCGGCGTCGTCTACGCCTCGGTCTTCAACAACCTGGCGAATGGCTCAATCCGCAAGAGCATCGACGGGGGAGTTACCTGGGCGACTGTCTTTCCCACCAGGGCTTCTATTTTCAACATCACGATTGATCCGGGGAACACCGAGGTCCTCTATGCTCCGACTGTTGGACACGGCGCCTTCAAGAGCACCGATGGCGGCCAACGCTGGTCCCCGTTGCCGGCCCTGACACCGGCGGCCATCTGGACGTTTGCGCTCGATCCCACCAATAGTCAGATCCTCTACGCGGGGACCAACGAGGACGGAATCTGGAAGAGCAACGACGCGGGAAACACATGGCAACATACCGGGTCGCCGGGCGCCTTTCCGGTATATTCGCTCATCGTCGATCCGTTCGCTCCGCAAACGGTCTACGCCGGGACGAACGGCGGCGGCCTCTGGACGAGCTCCGATGCCGGCGTAACCTGGTCGGCGACCAGCTTCTCGAACAACATGGTGCGGTCGCTCGCGGCTTCCGCGGGAGCGCTGTATGCGGGAACAAACACCGTCGGCGCGCAGGTTTCTCGCGACCGGGGCGCAACCTGGACCGCTCTGCCCACTGGTGTCGACACGGCGAACAAATTCGGCTATGGGATCTGGATCGACCCCGGCAACGGCCAGAAAATGTTTGTCAGCAGCGAATTCGGGTACGGCATGGTTTGGTCGCAGGATGGCGGCGCGACATGGTCTGTCGCCGGACCGGGCTTCACCGGGTACGGATCCCGGGGCGTGGCGTTTGATCCGTCGGATACACGGCGAGTCTACGCCGGCGGTACGATAGGGAACGTATTCTTCAAAAGCACAGATGGCGGCCTTACCTGGTCGCGCCGCCGCTTTGGAACCTCCGCCGTGTACGTGATCGCCGTGGCAGTGGATGCGCTGAGCCCTAACATCGTGTACGCGGGCACCCAAAACGAGGGCGTCTTCAAAAGCACCGATTACGGAGATACCTGGAAATCTGCGGGAAGCGGGCTGTCCGGCGCAATTACGTATTTAACTCTCGATCCTACCAGGAGCGGAAAGCTGTTCGCCTCGACTGCAACCGCATTCTATCTATCCGAGGATGGTGGGGAAAGCTGGACCAACGTGTTGAACACGCCTGCGTGGACCGTCACGATAGACCCCAAGACGCCTTCGACAGCCTACGCAACGGCCCGGACTCAAGGCGTATTCCGCAGCTCCGATGGGGGACGCACTTGGCAGACCATCAACGCCGGCCTCACGATGCTCACCATGGGTCATAGCGCCGCCGTAATTATCGAGCCCACGAACCCGCGAACGCTCTACGTGGGGGGCGAAGGCGGCGGCGTTTCCAAGAGCCTGGATGGCGGCGACCATTGGTTCGCCGTGAACTCGGGGCTGAGCG
>JBBSHP010000025.1:0-15054 GCA_038232555.1 Bryobacterales bacterium | reverse complement strand
TGGGGCGTCGGAGCCGCGGTGCCGTGGGCCGGAGCTGTCGGTGACTGGAACATCCGCGTGAATTCCCCCGGCTCGGCTGGGGCTGGTTGAGCATGCGGGGTCCCCTGGAACATTCTGGTGAACTCGCCGGGTTCCGGCCCTGCACCGCTGGGATCTGGTCTACGAAGCTCCACGCCGGTTTTCCAAACGCCAACCTTGGTGAATTTTGACGCGTCGTCCGCAGCAGTCTCCACCGGTTGCAATAGGCGGCCGAACCAGGCACGCGCATCTGTTTCCCGTGGTAAAGGATCCGTCACGACGTAAGGCGCTTTATCCTCGAAGCCCAGCTCGAGCAACTCGTGGCGGGTGCTCAACGGGAGAGCGCGCAACTGTTCGAAAAGAACCCTGTTCCCGGGTGCGTCGCTGTGAAAAATATGGATCTGAAGGTCGCGGCCGGAAGCGATCTCTTTTGCTCGAAACGTGCGAATGCCGTCGTCCCGCAGCAGGCCTAGCAATTGAAACTGCTTTTCGATATTCATCCCCGCCTGCTTCTCATCATCACACTTGCAGCGGCGGGTTCACAAGTTCACCCATAAACCTGAAAACGGCAGTTAACAAGCGGCATCGGCGAGCCGACCGGTGCTTCCAATGACCTTGCCACCGAAGAATTGACGAAACGCGGCACTGAGAATCAGCTTCCAACGCTCCTCTTGGGTCAACTGCTCCGCACTCACTTTGATTCGCTTCAGAAACCCACTCACCTTGCCGAGAATCTCCGCGATCCGGGATGCCTTCGCATGCGTGCTCGTGATCTCCACCGTGGTCTGATTTCCGTGGCGGGTCTGCCGTGCGATGCCGTGCAGCGCCAAGGGCCGTGAAGTAATGGCTTCGGCGTGTTTGTCCGGAATTCCCAAGCGCATGAAGATCGTCCACCAGTTGTAGACTAAGGCGATAATCCGTCCCATGATCTGGCAACGCTTGCGGTCTTGGGTCGTGAACCCAGCCCACCCCCACTGGTTCTTCAGTTCGTCGAAGTTGTTCTCAGCATCGCCCCGGTCCCGGTAATACTGCGCCACGGTCCGCACCTCATCGCTCAGCGAGGTCACCAGCACCACGTACTCATAGAGCACTCCCCGATGAGTCAGTTCCGGCAGATCCAAGGCCAACTGTTTGGCAGTTTTTCGTTTGGACTTCTGCTGGTCCACGGCTTCGCCTTCCACTGTCGGTTTGCTCCGCAGCGGTCTCCGTAGCACCATCACGCGCCGTGCCTTGGTCCAGCCGCTCAATCGCAGTTCGTCCTCTCTCCCCTGCCATTGTTGCCCTGCCTCCACCCATCCCTCTTTCCTGAAGATTTCTCCGATCAGCTTCTTCACATTCACGCTCTGCTTCAGTTTGAACAGATACCGAATCTGTCGCTGTTCGGCTCCGAGCATGGCTCTCTCCGCTCCCCAATGGCTGTCCCCGCGTAGGAATACAGGCCGGCTGTGCTCCGGCAGTCCGTCGAGGAACTCCCACAGTCCCGGCTGCGCAAACAACGGAGCCGTCTGATTGCCGGCCTGCACCTCCATGTCCAACACCATCCGGATATTCGCCACGAAGTAGCTGTGATAGGCGTGCGAGGGACGGGCCTGGTTTAGTCGGGCTATATCCAACCTTGGCGTCTTGCTGGTGTCCGTACAATGGCTTGACTGTAGTGTCCACGTCTAACACCCAGGGTTCCTGCAGCAAGGGTTCGTAACTGGCCTTCAGCTGACGTTTTAGCCATTGTTCACTTTCCGCCTCGTCCATGGCCTTCATCCCGCGCCGCACCGAATCCTCGCTCGCCACGCCGGTCATCCCCAACAACTCCGGATTAATACCATCGCCCCGGATCGCGTTGATGTGGGCGTACCGCCAATGGCCGGCCAGCACCGCTAATAGAAGTGTTCCGATTACGGTCCGTTTCTCGGGCGCGTTCGCACTCGTGTAGTGTAGTGGGCAATCCTCCACCCATTTGTCAAATAGGCCACTGATCTTGAGAAACTCGATGAAGAATGGCATCAGTCCCAAGCTGCTCACCGTCGCTTCTGGCGCCCACTTCACATAGATCTTGCCCGCAAAGGTGTCCAGGCTGCACCCGGTTTCCCCCGCCTGATTTCCTGCGATTTGGCATTCACCCTCCGGGTGAGCCAAAATAACCTCGTTCGTCTCGCTCATGTTGAACAATAGTAACCATTTCTCTGTTCAAAGCCCCGAGGCCTACTGCCGTTTATAGGATAATTGACCGGAGTAAGGGCCATTTAATTCCGGGCATGCGGGCGCGCATGCGATCTAGCGCGGCTATGTTAGAGTTAATCTCGTGCAAAGACTGGCCGGGATGTTAGGGCCGTCCACGGGCCGATGATCCAATGAGATATCTCTCGCCCGTCGTCTGGTCCGAAGGCATGTACCTGGGGCCGCACCACTTCCAGGTGCAAAGCCGCTACTTCGAAGATTCCATAAGATTCACCGCGGCAGCGCTTTGGTTTGAACCGTACGGCTTAATTGGGTTGCAGCTCGATCGGGAGGCGCTTCTCAATGGGACGTTATCGCTGGTCCATGCGCGGGGCGTTTTCCCGGATGGTCTGACGTTCCAGATGCCCGACGCCGACGCGCTTCCGTCCGCCCGCAACATCGCCGATCTATTTCCGCCGGTGCGCGACACGGTTACCGTGGTGCTGGCCGTGCCCCCGCGTAAGCCGGAAGGGCTGAACTGCGTTACCGCCCCGAACCAGAATGGCCACAACGTCAGATACCGGAGTGAGACGCGCATGATTTACGATGAGACCAGCGGCCGTGACGAGAAGCCGGTGAACCTCGGGATCAAGAACATTCAACTTTTGCTGGACACAGAGGTAAACGGCGAATATATGACGTTGCCAATAGGGCGCGTCAGGCGTGATGGCGCCGGGAACTTCGTTTTCGATCCGGACTTCATTCCGCCCTGTCTCCGGATCGGCGCCAGCGACCGGCTGATGCTATTACTTGAGAGGCTGATCGAAATCCTGGAAGAGAAGAGCGCGATGTTCTCACTGAAGCAGAGCGCGGAGAAGCGATCGTGGCAGGAATTTTCGACTCGCGAGATTGCGAGTTTCTGGCTGCTACACACCGTGAATTCCTCCCTCGCGCCGCTTCGGCATCAGTTCTTCGGCAAGCGCGGGCATCCCGAAGAGCTATTTACCGAAATGTTGCGGCTGGGCGGGGCTCTGTGCACTTTCGCGTTGGATTCGCACCCTCGTGAGCTGCCCTTGTACGACCACCAGAACCTCGACAAATGTTTCGGCCAACTCGACCAGCATATTCGCACTCATCTCGAGACGATCGTTCCGACGCAGTTTCTGACAATCCATCTGATTAAGCGAGCGGACTACTTTTACGAAGGCGAGGTCACCGACCAGCGTTGCCTGGATCGATCGCGCTGGATCTTCGCCATTCGTTCTCCGCTCGGCGAAGTGGAGTTGATCGCGAAGACGCCGCACCTGGCGAAACTTTGCTCCAAGGGCTTTCTTCCACAACTCGTCAAGCGCGCGCTGCCGGGCCTTGATCTGACGCACCTGCCGGTCCCGCCATCTTCGATCCCTGCCAAAATCGACTTTCAATATTTCGGGGTCGGCAAGTTCGGTCCATGCTGGGACCATATTATGAAGACGCGGCTGGTCGGGTTGTACGTTCCGGGCGAGCTACCCGAGCCCGAGATTGAGTTGATGGTCGTGCTGGAGTCCTAACGATGACGGAAAGGGCGGCGAGTGCACACGCGTTTATAGAGAGGTCGAATGAACCCGCCGATGCGTCCTGAGAACCTGGCTCTGGTCTTTCAGGAGTTGCTCACGGTCGGGGAGCGGTTGCGGTCGAACCGGCAGGCGGTGTCCGACGCCCCCACTTTCCGCGGCCAAATTTGGGAAGCGGTCAAGATGGCGGACCGGGAGGCGCGCAGTTGCGGATACGCCTCGGAAGATATCGAGCTCGCGACCTTCGCCGCTATAGCCTTTCTCGACGAATCGATCCTGAATCTGCGCCATCCGATTTTCGCGGACTGGCCACGCCAGCCTCTGCAGGAAGAACGTTACGGTCACCACGTGGCGGGCGAGATCTTTTTCCAAAATCTGCAGAAGTTGCTGGGCCGCACGGACTCGCGTGAATTGGGAGATTTAATCGAAGTCTATTATCTGTGCCTTCTGCTCGGTTTTGCCGGCCGATACAGTCTGGGAGGGCGCGGCGATTTGCGCGGGGTGATGCAGCAGACCGCCGAGAAACTACAGCGCATTCGCCAGATCCCGGCGCAGCTTTCGCCCAATGCAGCGGTCCCTCCCGACGCGGCGCGGACGGGGCAAGGAGATCCTTGGGTGAAACGCCTGGCGATGGGTGCAGTTGCGAGCTTCCTTCTAACCGCAGCTCTGTTCATTCTGTTTTACGTTTTGTTGGGGTCCGGTGTTGAAAATTTGCGTGGAATCGCCAGCCAAGGCTGATCGAGGATTGATGGAGCCTCAATGAGAATATCCTGGGGGGCCGGGGCGGCGTTTGGGGGCGCCTTGGTGCTGGGCGTGCTCGGCGCGACCTTCTTGCACTTGCAAGGCGCGGAATACGCCATCTTCATCGGATTGATCGGCGCCCTGGGTCTCAGCGCGGCTGGCGCGCTCGTCTATTTTCAATCGAAAGCGGAGCAACGGCGCCAGCCAGCCGGCGAAGTATCCGCTCCAACCCGGGATGGCGGCAACGCGGAGCTGGACGTGCTGATTCGCGAAGCTAACGCGCGGCTCGCCCAGTCGAACGTGAGCCAGGGAGCGGGCATCGCGAATCTGCCGCTGGTCTTTCTGATCGGAGATCGCGGCATGGCGAAGACGAGTACGATGATCAACTCCGGCCTTGACCCCGAGCTGCTCGCCGGCCAAATCTACCAGGATAATGCCATCGCTTCAACGCGGGCCGCCAACATCTGGTTCGCCCGCGGGCAGGCCTTTGTGGAAGCGGGCGGCGCCGTCTTAGGAGATCCCGCGAGTTGGGCGCGGCTGGTCAAGCGGCTCCAACCGGGCAAGCTGAAGTCGATCGGCAAAGGCAGCCAGTCGCCCCGCGCGGTGCTGCTCTGCTTTAGTCTCGAAGCTTTCACTCAGGCCGGAGCGGCCGAGTCCATCGCCTCTGCGGCACGCTATCTGCAGGCCCGGCTGGACGACATCGCGCAGCTACTCGGCATTAGCTTCCCGGTTTACGTCCTCTTCACCAAGGCGGACCGTATTCCCTTTTTCCACGACTTTGTGCACAGTTTGTCGAATGAAGAGGCCGCGCAGGTATTTGGTGCGACCGTCCCACTCCGCTCGCCCCAGGCAGGCATTTACGCAGAAGAAGAGACGCAGCGGCTTACGGCGGCGTTCAACAACCTGTTCTATTCCTTATGCGACAAGCGCACCATCTTCCTGCCGCGCGAGAATGACGCCGCGAAGCTACCGGGGGCCTACGAGTTCCCTCGCGAGTTTCGCAAACTGCGGCAGGCTGTGGTGCAGTTTATGGTGGACGTGTGCCGGCCAAGCCAGCTGCGGGCGGGTGCTTTCCTGCGGGGATTTTATTTTTCCGGCGTACGGCCGGTGGTGGTAGGCGATTCCGCACCGGCTCCCATGCTGGCTCAAGAGCAGCGGCCCTCGCTCGAAGAGGCCGGCGGAGCCACTCGCATGTTCCGGGTCGGCAAGCAAGCCGAGTCGTTGGGGCAACAGGCGGTGGCGCAGAAGTCCACAGCGTCGCGTAAGGTTCCCCAGTGGATGTTCCTGGGACATCTGTTCAACGACATCATTATGCGCGATGGGGCCGCCATGGCCGCCAGCGGCGCGAGCACCCAAACCAGTTTCGCGCGCCGCTTGCTGATGGCCTGCGCGGCCGCCGTTTGCTTGTTGTACTCCCTCGCGCTGCTGGTCAGCTACTTCAACAACCGTTCGCTTGAGAAGGAAGCTCTCACTGCGGCTCGAAACATTCCCACGGCGGAAGGTGGGGTCTCCGGGATCGCTTCGTTGGATGCGTTGAAGCGATTGGATACGCTGCGGCGATCGCTCGAAAAACTTACCGGCTACCAGATAAACGGGAAACCGTGGAGCCTGCGCTGGGGACTTTACGCGGGCGATGAGATGTACCCGCAGGTGCGTAAGATCTACTACGATAAGTTTGGCCAATTGCTGTTCTTACAAACTCAGGCCCGCCTACTTAAATTCTTAAAAACGGCGACGCTGGAGCCGCCCAGTCCGACGGACGACTATGGGTATGCTTACAACACTCTCAAGGGATATCTGCTGACCGCGCCGGAGTTCAAGCGCGCCTCCGACAAGAGCCTCCAGAATTTCCTGGGCGATCTGCTGCTGACCCGGTGGACGGCGGGCCCTGAACAGCAGACCGGCGAGGACCGAATTGATCTGGCGAAACGGCAATTCGATTTTTACAGCCGGGATCTTCCGAATGGGAATCCATATCCAGCGGCGGAGCGCTATGAAAGCGCGATGGAACAAGCGCAACTCTACCTCTCCCGCTTTTCCGGACCCGAGCGGGTCTATCATTATCTGCTTTCCGAGGCGGCCAAACAGGGACCGTCAGTCAGCTTCAATCAGAAGTTTGCCGGCTCCGCTGAAGTCGTCAGCAGCGTGCATCCGGTTCCGTTCGCTTTTACCAAAGAAGGCGCCGCCTTCATGCAGAAGGAGATCCGAAAAGCGAATTTCGGAGGCGAGTTGTGGGTGCTCGGCAATCACACAGGTCAGAGCCTAGACAAGGCCGCGATGGTAAAAGGCATTCTCGATCTGTACGCCAAAAACTATATCAACCAGTGGCGCGCGGTGCTCAAGACCAGTCGTGTGAACCCGTATGCAAGTCTGAAAGATGCCAGCGCGAAACTAAACAAACTCACGGGCAGCGAAGCGCCGCTGCTCGCGCTGTTTTGGTGGACGACGCAGAACACGGCCATCGATCTGGACAGAGTGGCGGCTGCGTTCCAGGCCGTGCACCAGGTCCAGCCGCTGTCCAGCGTTCAGCAGTATGTGGTCGCCGCTAATCAGCCCTATAATAACGGGCTGCTCAAACTGCAAGGGACGATCGATCAAGCGGCAGCGATGCCGAATGGCCCCGATCCCAACGCCGAGAAAGCCACGCGTGATGACGCTCAGGCGGCGCGTCAGACCACCAAACAGATCGCCGCGGCACTTCCAGTGGATCCCGATGCGCATGTGGAGGGGTTGGTGCAAGATTTGATGCTGAAGCCAATCACCAACGCCGAGGCGCTCACACGGGGCATGGGAGCTGGCGACGTCAATGGGAAAGGCGCCGCTTTCTGCGCGGCGTTGAATCCGGTGACCAGAAAATTCCCATTCAGTCCGAACGCACAGCCGGAAGTGGCGCTGCAGGATCTCGGCGACATCTTCCGCCCCAAGGAAGGCAAACTGTGGGTGTTCTATGACTCCACTCTGAAACCGCTGATGCAGTGTAGCGCCTCAGACTGCGTTCCGGTGCCAAACGCGCCCATGTCCGTCAACCCGGCGTTCGTGCGATTCTTCAGCCAGGCCGTGAAATTCTCGCGCGCCCTGTATGGCGAAAACGGCACTGAGCCGAATTTCAAGTATTCTCTGCGACCGCAGAAATCGGACCAGGTAGAAACCTTCGATATGACGGTGAACGGTGAAAACTCGAGGTTGGTGGGTGGCTCATCGAAAGCGTTCATTTGGCCGGGGGGCTCAGTGCGAGATCTTAAGCTCAATCTCAAGCTGGCGGGAGGTACGGCGCTGGGCGTGCAAGCCCGAGATGGCCTGTGGTCGGTATTTCGCTTCTTCGCCGACGCGGACCGCACTGTGCCCTCCGGAGCCAGCTACGATTTCCTGTGGAACTTCCGGCAGGGAAAAGGCAGCGCCGCTCCGGTCGTGAATGGACGGCCGCTCTCCTACGAGTTCAATCTCGATACTGGAGTAGCGCCTGCCATCTTCCGCAAGGAATTTCTGGCCGAACTGAAGTGCGTTTCAACGGTCGCGCACTGACTGAATGACGGGCTTCCTTCTCGCCAGCCAACACTGCCGCTCGCCCCGCTCTCGATGGGTGGACTGTCCATCCCATCGTGGAGCCGAAGAGCTAAATCTGGAGCGTTCGACCCTTTTTATGTCCCGACAAAACTCGGTTCGGCAGGCACTACCTGTGCTTCCCCTCGTCCACCTACTTTATCGGCTCTTCGCTCACAATCTTCCAGTTTCCCGCAATTTTCCCAAGCAGCAATCGCATCCGTTCGATGCCCAAAAACTGCTCGTCGGGGACACCATCTATTTTCGGGGCGACCATATTCAAGTGCTCACTCAATAACACTACGGCCTCCTTATCGTTCAGCGATTCGATTGACTGGCCGCTAACATCAAATCTCCGCACGGAGTTGAAGAAAGCCTCTTTTTTAAGCGCTACCTCTTTCTGGGAGAAGTTTTTCAGGCGCCCATAAAATTTCACCTGGGGCGCGTAGCAATCCATCAGTTGGATGATGTTTTGGTCGCGTGTCGCCTTTTCCCATTTGAGCAGCAGTGCGTAAATGGCGCGCTTATCACTTTGCCAAATGTCTGAGTCACGCGGCGGTGGAGCCACACTGAAGTCGCGATAGCCTGCTTTTATAGCATCAGAGTCCGACATGTACTTACCGGCTTTAGTGGTTCCGTACAGTTTACTCCCCTGGCGGTGGAACACCTTAGTTTCGGGATTGACCCATACTTGGCCCGGCTCGGGAGTGCCCCTATTCATATTCGACGCGGGGTTGCTTGTACCGGGCGTAGTGGCTCGCGGTGTTTGATCTGGCGTGGCTGCTTGCGCCGGAATGGACGGCGGGGTCGTCGCCTTATCACTTTTTTGGCGTACGGGCAGCGTAAAGTTGACATCAATTTGAGTGAGCACTTCCACCGGCTCCTGGTTCAGGAGAGTCGGCTTATACTGCCACTGCTTTACCGCTTCTTGAGCCGCGGCCACCAACAGAGGAGGGCCCGACACCAGTTGCAGATTTTGAATAGATCCGTCCTTTCCGATGACCGCCGAGAACCGCACCGTTCCCTGGATGCGTGCCTGCTTTGCCAGGGCCGGGTAAACCGGAGTGACTGTGCGAATCAGATTAGCAGCCTGCACGTTTCCGCCAACGCGGATGCGGGACGGCGTAACCGGCTTCTCTTTCGGAGGCGGGGGACGCGGAGGGGCCGCTGACGGTACCGCGCCATGTGGTGGATACGGAGGAGCCACACTCTGCGCTGCTTGGGAAGACTTTCCAATCTCGTTTGATGGTGGCACCGTCTTTGCCGACAATTGTGTCGTTGTAGGTAATTGCGTCGCCGAGGGGTTTGGCTTGGTTTTTGTTGAAGTGGAATAACGGGAATGGCGCACAAATACTAAACCGAGAGTGGCCAACGCGCAAGCAAGCAGCACACCCGGAACAAGCCCCCTTTTCCCACCTCGGCCCAAGTACGGGGGAACTGCCATATGCAACGCGGATTGAACAGGCCGGCCATTAGTTTGGTCTGAATGGCCTGTGACCTGAAGGCTAGTCGTAAGGGCTTGTACGAATAGGGTACAGGTAGGATATCGTGCTGCCGGGCTCTTGGACAGGGCTTTCTGAATTACGCGCGAGCAGCTTGTGGGTAAAGCGGAATTCAGTTCATGTGCGCGTTTGGGCTCTGCGTTAACGATTTCATACATCATTGCCTGGTCTGTCGGAGCCTCAAACGGCTTTTTCCCGCTGAGCATCTCGCACGCCATCACGGCGAGCGAGAACTGATCAGCCTGCCCGCCGACGCTTTCGGCCGCAATTTGCTCCGGCGCCATGTATGCTGGCGTACCGAAAGTGAAGCCAGTCTTCGTGATCGCTTGCGAGCACACGCGTGCAATACCGAAATCCGTGATTTTCACTTTCCCGTCTGGGCGCACTATGATGTTGGCCGGCTTGATGTCGCGGTGCACAATGCCCTCGCCGTGTGCGTGATCGAGCGCGTCAGCCAGTGAGCACAACATGCTTACTATTTGCTTGATTGGCAGGATGGTTCCGTTACTCATCACTTTGTCTAAGGGGCTGCCAGGGACAAACTCCATAACCAGGTATCGGTAACCGCGCTCTTCCCCCAGTTGATAGATCGTGACAATATTCGGGTGTGAGAGCCTGCCAGCCGCGCTCGCCTCTCGTGTGAAGCGGAGTCGGGCCTCTTCATTTTCCGCCGCTGAGCTGAATTCCTGTGTACGGATCACTTTGATGGCGACTGGCCGGCCGATACTCGGGTCCAAACTGCGGAACACAATTCCCATAGCACCCCGGCCTAATTCTTCGAGGATCTGGTAGTGTCCGATTTGTTGCGGCATTGATCTACCCAGGATAGTCAAAATGGACTGAACACTACAAACGTCAGCAACTTGCAGCCGTTAGGCGTTAGTTCATAGACCGGTCGGCCCACGCAGACCCTACTCTGTGGGGTACTGGGCCCGACAACGCGGCTCCTCCTGAAAGCTGGCATGGAATGCGTTCAGTGATCCTGTAGACTACGCGGACCTTCTGAAGACCTCTGCTATAATATTCCCTGCTAGAGATGTGGCCTGCAAGGAGGTAAATTCATGTCCCGTCCCACCGGCGCTGGCCGTACGGAGATACGACCAGTTCCTCCCAGTCTCATGCTTTACAACTTCGATATAGACGGCGATCAACTCAAGGCGGAGCATGAAGCCTTTTTGCGCGCGCAGGTTATCCCCACTCTCCGCTCCAGTGGCAGTGTCAGCATCCTCGGATTTGCCAGCCGAAGTGGATTGGATGCTCACAACCAGGTTACTTCAGAGAGAAGAGTGGCCTCCACTGTAGCGTTTCTCCGGCGCGAAGTCCCAAACGGTTTCAATGTGCGGCAGATGACTGGTTTCGGCGAACGTGTTGCCGCTCGCGAAGGGTATCGGGACGGAACCGAAGACGAGCGGTTTCGGGCAGTTTTGTTGTTTTTGTCATCGAGTCCAACGCCGCCGAGTGTGCCCAACTCCCAAAACCTGCCAAGCTTACTTCCGGACATGCCGCCCCCGGGGGATTCTGTCCTAGATACGGTCGGCAAAATCCTAGATGTAATCGGCGGTGTATCAGGGCCGTTAGAAATCATTGCATCAGGTGTTTTTGCGACAGCGTTAGATGTGATGGGTGCCGCCGCCGGTATCCTATCCGCACTGTTAGCTCTGCCCGCTGCGTGGTGGACAGCTGACCGTCTCGCGCACTTCAATGGCAGATACCAAGGCTATTGGAACGCGATGCAAGACATGGCAAGGCCGTTGTCCGTTCCCGGGCTCGACCAACGACCGGAGTCGGAGTGGCCGCCTGTACTCCTGCCCAGACCCCATCTCTCGGATGTAACTGAATCGACCTCATCAGCAGCCGTATTAGAGTGGCGGCGGGGAGAGCGGGACGGCTGCCCGGAGGCGTACCGCATGATCCAGGAAATGGATCGGAGGCCGGTGAATCAAACGGTGAATACGGGCGGCGTGCAGCGTCGGGTCCGCGTGTCCGGCAGAATGATGCTGCGCTTGATCTGGATTGCTCGACGAGGTGACGTGGTTGGTTTCACCCGCGACGAACTCAACCGGCGATTGCGAGCGCACGGGAACCGTGGATGGCCCTTACTTCGTTAAAAGATTGCGCTACTTGCTTCTTCGGGAGTGACCGCGGAGGCAAAACGGCCGCGGTTCTGCGCAGCTTCGTCACTTGGCGCGAACTGGTGAAGGTCGATCCGTTTGCCTGGTTCAAAGATGTGCTCGGGCGCATAGTCGACTCTCCCATGAAGCGGCTCGACGAACTGCAGTCCCATCGCTGGACCGAAACAGCCCCTTCCTGATCCGGCTAGCACTCCAAAACTGGCTAAACATCGTCGGAATCTCTCACAGCCCCTTTTTTTGTCGCTCCCAGCCTCATCTGCCAGAGGTGTTCCTCAAATGCTTATCGCGCAGAGGCTCCCCCTGAGTGCCTTACAGTACGGGTAACTCTCTTACAATCCGGGCGGCTAAGTCTGTCGTTGTTCGCAGAATAGGGTCATAGTGAAAGACGTCCGCGTGGCCAGGTGCTCCGGAGGCAGCAGTAAAGACGTGTTGTTGGGAAGGGGGAACCGCAAGTATAGTCTGGCTCTCCAGCGGAACCGTGCCATCCCCATTTTCGTTAATATGGTTAGTGGTATCAGCAGTTTCATCCACTAGCAGTCCAGTCGCCGTATATGGAATGACTACATGAGTCCCGATATCAGTCGCGTGGCCACTCACGGCAATCACGAATGTATTCGGATGCGCCCAAACTCCCAGGTCACGATGGAATCCTTCTGCACCTGTTATAGCTGCGTCAAGCCCCTCAGCGATATGCTCATCCTCGTGCCCGCGTGACTTAAATAAGCCAAGATTTCCCGTCGGCTCCCGGTATGCCGCGTACACATTACCGGGCGGCTGGGTAAGCTGAGGTGTAATGCTACGAGCAACTTCTGAATCCCAAGTCAACCAATGGTGAGCAGCTGCGGCTCCCCCTCGGGAATAATGATTCGAGGGCAACAACTCCAACGGACCTCTAAGGCCGTAGCTCACAAGTGCGTAGTCAAGCGGATTTCTACCGAGAATTCGAGTGAGGCCAAAATCACCGTCGTGAAATAGCGTGCCGCCTTGCGCTCCTGTCTTAAAGCGTCGATAGGCCACTACCGCTCCCACTGCCGGCTGGACCACATGTATAACACCTTTCACGAGTGACGACGCACCGTCTTTCATGGCTGAACGCGCCACCAGACCCCCCATGCTGTGTGTGATTAGAATGACCTGGGTAGCTGGGTGCTCGATGGTGAGCATTTCTTGGATACGATCTTTTAGCAGCCGACCAGATACCCTATTTGTTTGTCGCCAGTCATAACCGAATGCGTAAACGTTGACAATGTCTGGGCCGGCTTCCGGGCTGAGATCCCACCTTTGCTGTAAGGAATACCGTAGGCGGCCGTAGAAGGTGTGCAGTACGCCATTCCAGCCGCGAGCTTGTTCCAGCGGCGAACTATCTTCACGCGTCCTCATTACGCTTGCAGCCAAGCGGGAATGTAACCGTTCTCCTCTCTGTTCTGCGCTCAAGGCAATTAAGGGGAGCATAGTGGACTCGTGATCAGGGTCCCACAGTGACAAACCTCCCTGTTCGAGACGGCTACCCATAACACCAGGCACAAAGATAATGGGTATCGTACGGCGAGCAATTGTATTGAGGTTACCGCCTAGTGCGACAGCGGCTCCCTGGTTGATAGATCCCACTGAGCGTCACCGCGTGTCCCGAAAAGTGAGTGAATCTGTCAGGTTTTTCCAGACGGGTTCAAAACCGGCCCATGCGTCAGCGCGACCCTGGCCTATGAGTATGATTGCCTCCCTGGAGGCGAGTATCACGATAGCTAGGCGGCTTCTCACCCAGCGGTCGCCATCCTTACTCACAAAAGTAGCGCATTCCCCACGTTGCTGCGCGAGAATGATCTCCTCTCGATGCTCTCTAGGTGAAACCCAGAAAGCACCGATTGAGCCAACGCGAGCCGATCGTTTAGCGCTTCCAACGCGCTTGGCTCTTCTATGCTGTGATCAAACTGCAACGTTAAGCTCCATCGTCTATCTTGCGATACAAAGTGATAGGACGAACAATCCCGCCAGCTTGGCGGTAGGTCAAATCGCACAATCCCGGCAACGTTTTCCATGATACTCCTTGAAAGGCAGCGTCGTGAATGCTCTACCCCACAGCTCGAAGGTCAAAGCGAGAGTTGTCGATCGTATCAGCATCCATAGCTTTCTTTCAATTTGGCCCGTGTGTTTGCATCCAGCTCTCCCGAGGTTTCGAGCCTAGATTTCGATTGAAAGGCCAAGATGGCCGTATGAGTGGCATCGTCCAAATCTCCAGTAACCTCCTGGATGCCGAATCCCAAGTTCTTCAATCGCGCCTGCACACCTGACACTTCGGACAGCGGGTCTAGGTGGCTAATCCTTAAAGCATAGTTCGACTGGCGCTTCCCTGGTTCGCCCACAATCAGACGGCCCGATCTGGCGAGTGGTGAAATCAGGTGCTCCAGTTCACCAGCAGAACCAGTTGAGCCGCTAAAGGTCTGACCCTCTACGAAAAGGTTGTAAAGGCGATCCGACCATCGGCTGGTCCGAATCCCCAAGCAAAACAATCCTGAGTTTGGAAAGTGAGTTCAGTCTAACAAATCGATGCCGCTGGTTAGTGGGTTTGCTCACATGCTTCAGCTCGATTGAAGGGATGAACACAAGATCACCCGGATACAACACGTGAGGGTCCAGCCGTAATCGACGTAACCCAGCATTGTTCGGATGATCCCAAATTCTGTTGCGGGTCAGCCCGCTCTGAAGAGCTAGACTGTCGATCGAGTCTCCTTGAACAACAGTATATTGGGTTCCTTCAGCATTCATATTTGTAAGACTAGCAGACATGCCGCTAGTAGCTGTGCTATTGATTCTGTCGAGCACCTTCGGCAACGGTTGGCGTCCAGGCGCGGCAGGTCCGCCCGGCGGGGAGGCGCGTTGTGGGTGCTCGGCAATTACACTGGTCAGATTCTGGACAAGGCCGCGATGGAAAAAGGCATTCTCGATGTGTACGCCAAAGACTATATTAATCAGTGGCGCGCGGTGCTCAAGACCAGCCGCGTGAACCCGTATGCAAGTCTGAAAGATGCCAGCGCAAAATTAAACAAACTGACGGGCAGCGAAGCGCCGCTGCTCGCGCTGTTTTGGTGGACGACGCAGAACACGGCCATCGATCTGCCCAGAGTGGCGGCTGCGTTCCAGGCCGTGCACCAGGTCCAGCCGCCGTCCAGCGTTCAACAGTATGTGGTCGCCGCTAACCAGCCGTACAATAACGGTCTGCTCAAATTACAAGGCACCATCGATCAGGCTGCTGCCATGCCGAATGGCCCCGACCCCAACGCCGAGAAAGCAACGCGCGACGATGCTCAGGCGGCGCGCCAAACCACCAAACAGATCACCGCCGCATTTCCGGTTGATCCGGAGGCGCACGTGGAAGCAGTGGCGCAAGACTTGATGTTGAAGCCAATCACCAACGCG
>JBBSHP010000024.1:0-15103 GCA_038232555.1 Bryobacterales bacterium | reverse complement strand
GTACCCGCATCGTATTGCTGTCTTGGGTAAACGGCAAGTCCGTCCCGTTCCTCGACGCGAGCCAGGCGAGCTACGGTTCCATCTCACCGGACGGTCGCTGGATTCTGTATTCGTCCGCCCAGGCCGGCCACTCCGAGGTGTTCGCCCAGTCGCTGCCCAAAGAAGCCGGCGGCTCTCCCGACGCCGTCGGCAGATTTCAAATCTCTACCGCAGGAGGCAGGGTCCCGGTCTGGCGCGCCGATGGCAAGGAGATCTTTTATCTGGCTTCTGACTCCAAGCTGATGGTTGTGCCGATCGAGTCCGGGGTGAACTTGTTTCGCCCAGGTGCACCCAAGCCGCTATTTCAAACCAACCTCAACACGAATTTGAACCGCGAGTACGACGTCACCGCTGACGGCCAGCGCTTTATCATCAATCAACGGACGGCCGAGATCGGGGACACGCCCATCACCGTCATCGTGAATTGGCCGAAGCTGCTGCAGAAATAAATCAACGTGCCGGGATAGAATAGCTCATTCTGCCTCTCTCGGGCGGAACCCAACTTACGGCACCCGCTTGAGGCGGCAAAACTGTTTCGACGAGTTGGCTTGCACCTTGACACTGCCGCCGTTGCCTGCATTGGTGGAAGTCTCGCGCTCCCGGATCAGCTCCATCTCCCCGTCCTTCAGACGGCCGGTGAACCGGATGCGACTCTCATTGATCTGATTACCGGTCTGCTCTTGAGCGTTCACCGTGAAGGTGACTAGCTCGCCCAGGATCGTCCCCTGTGAGATCGGAGTGCTTTGGTTCGCGCCGTACATCTTGCCTGAGAGCTTTGCTCCCTTTTGAGTGAACTGGAAAGATATCTCTTGCGGTTGCCCATTCCGGCCAAGCAGTTCACCCATCCAGATTCCATCAATCTCCGCTCCGAGCAGCGTCGACGCGATGAGGACGGTTCCAACCAAGAGCTCCCGCACGAAACGGCCTGAACTTAGGAACGCACTAATCCGGCCAACGGTCCCGTGCTGTCGGCGAACCGCTCCACCGGCGTTCCCACTACATCCAGCATCGAGACATACAAATTCGCTAGCGGACTGTCCTCGGCGTAGACCAGGTGTTGTCCAGTTTCAATGCGTCCTCCACCCTTACCGGCCAGCACGAGGGGAAGCTTGTGCGGATTGTGCTGGTTTCCATCGCTCAGGGCCGACCCAAACAGAATCATGGAATTATCCAGAACGGTGCTATCGCCTTCCCGCATATTTTGCAACTTGCGAAGCAGGTAAGCGTATTGCTCAATGTGCCAGCGGTTGATCAGTTGGTATTGGCGTAGCTTATCGGCGTCCTTCTGATGATGCGAAACGTCATGGTGACCGGCCGTTACATCGGGCAGGAACCGGAAACTCACGTTGCTGACGGCGTTGCCGAACATGAACGTAGAAACTCGAGTCGTGTCGCTTTGAAACGCGACAGCAATCATGTCCAGCATCAGCCGAACGTGCTCGGCATGATCATGCGGATGATCGGTAGGAGCGGCTTTGGGGTTGATGACGGCACGAGGTTTCCAACTCCCGCGAGTGGGTGCGCCGGCCCGCTGCACGCGCTCCTCGAGCGAACGCATGACCGACATATACTCGTCCAGACGCAGGCGGTCCGCCGAGCCCACCTGCGCGCGCAATCGTTTGGCGTCACCCTGTACGCGGTCGAGCAGCAGGGTATCCATCTCGGCCGAGCTTCCCTGAGGAACCGACGTGGCCCGGAAGAGCCTTTCATAAACAGCTCGCGGATTTAGCTCTCGAGCCAGCGGTGTGGTCGGACTGCTCCACGCGATGTGAGAACCGTAGATGCGCGTGTACCCGACGACGGCATCCACACCGACGGCCACGGGTGTAACACCGAGTTCGAGAGAAGCAAGCGGTGTTTGATCAGCCAGTCGCTTGGCAGCAACCTGGTCCATGGAAACACCGTTGCCCAGATCGGCCCCCTGGGTCTTCTTGATCGTGGTGCAGGTAAGGATGGCCGCTTCTTTGACGTAGTGGCCGTCGCCGCCCTTGGTCGCTTGGTTCCAAAGATTGCTTACGACAACTATCTCATTTTTTAAATCCTGGAGAGGCGCGAGAGTCGGCGACAGCGTGAACTCGCGGCCATGGCCCACGGGATCCCAGGCACTCACATTGACGCCGTTCGGCATGTAGAGCATCGCCATACGAACGGGATTTTTAACTGCTGCCGACGAAGCCCGAGCGGAGCCCGGCACCATCGCCTCCAGCCACGGAAGTCCAAGAGTAACTCCCGCTCCGCGAATCAGGGTCCTGCGTGAAATCGTACGCGTGCTCATGGTGTGTGTTGTTCCCGCTGCCTGGTTGAGAGTAGCACCCCGCCAGCTTGATATCGAAACGGAACGCTCAGGACGACAGCTTCGATCAAGGTCTGCGCCCTATAATCATTGTGACGTACTTGAGCCATAATATTGTCGACCGTACAGGAATCTTCGATCGTGAGCCCTCGTCCGAGCGCATAGCCGAGCACTTTTCGCGTCAGGTTGCGGAGAAAGAGATCCTTGCGCTGGAGCAGAACTGCCTTAAGCTCGTCGGGTCCGTGAAACGTGCCTCCATCGGCCAGCGCACCGGAGTTGTCCACGGGCTTTCCCGCATCCATATCTCTCCACTTACCAATTGGATCGAAATTCTCGAGCGCGAAACCCAGAGGATCGATCCGGTCATGGCAACCTCCACACGCCGGATTTGCCCGATGCTGAAGCAGCCGCTCGCGGACGGAGGTAGGCGCCATGCCCTCGCGCTGCTCCTGCAATGCCGGCACATTGGGCGGGGGCGGTGGCGGAGGGGTGCCCAGGAGCGAATCCAGTATCCACGCTCCCCGCAAAACCGGGCTGGTGCGATAGGGATAGGAGGACACCGCCAACACAGCCGGCATGCCGAGCAGACCGCCGCGGTGTGAGCTTTTGGGTAATTCCACCCACTGCGGTTGCTGTGAGGCTGCTTTATTGATGGGCAGATCGAATCCGAAGTGCTTTGCCAGGGCTTTGGTGCCGATCGTGTAGGTGGAGTCCAGGAGATTCAATACGGAGAGATTGCGGGCCAGAAGCTCTCGGAAAAACAGCACGGGCTGTAGTCGTATATCGCCTTGCAGGTCGGCATCGCCGGCATATACGGGGAACAGCTTCGGGTCCGGAGCTTTGTCGCCCGTTAACTCGCGAGTTCGAAGCCATTGCTCGATAAAGCGCTGCGCAAAGCCGAGGGACCTGTCACTGCGCAGCATGCGTGGAACCAGGACCTTCAGAACTTCGGGGTTCTGCAGCTTGCCCTCACGCGCGAGATCGAATAGCAATTCGTCCGGCATGCTGCCCCACAAAAAATAGGAGAGCCGGGACGCCAGCGCGAACTGATCGATCGTATGAGGCTCCGGGCCGGGGCTGGCAGGCTCCTGATGAAACAGAAAAAGCGGGGATACCAGAGCGCCGCGCAGCGCAAAAAAGATGGATGGCTCAAAGGGCTCGCCGTGCTTCCTGGCGGCCTGGAATAACTCCATGTAGCGAGCGATCTCGCTCTCGCTCACGGGACGCCGGAAAGCCCTTGGCAGGAAAGCCTGCAGGATTTGATGGGCGGCCTGAGTCGGCGTGATTGACGGCCCCGGCTTGGATACCAGAAGCATCGCTCGCGACTTGTACTCTTTCGCGGCAAAATCGATCGCGACCTTGGCGGCCTCCATATACTTCTCGGAATGGAGCGGCGACAGCGACAACGTCTCGGCGGTGTTATCGAACCCCTCGCCTCCCGCGCCTTCGGACGGAAGCGTCTGGCCGACGTCGATTTGAATGTCCAGCAGGTCTTGTATGGTGGCGGTGTATTCGTCGCGATTGAGGCGGCGAAGGCTGGATGGGCCGGGGGTGGGTCCAGCCGCGCAGGCCTGATCGTGTAGAGCGGCTTCTACCCAGTGTATGAATCGCTCGCGCTGGTCAAGCGCGGGAGCTGGAACTCCGCTCGGCGGCATGCTGCCGCCGCTCAGACGATTGTTGATTGCCACCCATCTCTGCGCCTCGGCATGCAGGCTGGCCGGCCGGCTGACATCCGTGAGGTTGAACCCGCCCGCGGGCGAAGCCCCTTGATGGCAAGCCTTGCAGTACTGATTCAGTAAGGTTTGGGTCTGGTCAAACGAAAACTCTTGCGGTTGCGCAAACAGCCCCGAGCAAACAAAACCGAACGCTGCGACTGCGACGAGTGGACGCAAGGGAGGATGACGTCTAAGTGATAAGTTGGTGCGCCCGGCACGATTCGAACGTGCGACCTTTTGCTCCGGAGGCAAACGCTCTATCCAGACTGAGCTACGGGCGCAAAACAAAGGACTCAACACTTTCAAGCAAGGTCATTAGAGCCTTTACCTACAAAAGACTCAATGACACCACAAGTGCAGTTTATCATGAAAGGGCGCCAGCTGAAATTCGGTAACGCCAGCAACGGTTTACTGGTTAGCCGTTGCAAGATATTTGCAAGAACGGAGTCTTGGTGTTTTTTTCAACCGCTTTATTGCCATGGTGACGCCCGAAGCGGAAACATTCAACCAGCGGGCCAGAGTCGCCGCGATGACCTTTACCCCTTCGCTTTCGGCTTCGGCAATCGTTTTGGGATAGTTCTCTTTCGAGATGGTGATCTTCAAAGCAAAATTGTGATTCGCCCTGCGGCGACAAACCGAAGTTGATGACCGCAGCTTTGGGATCGGCAAGGACAGAGTAGCCCGCGAGCAAAACGAGAACTCTAATTCAAGTAGACTAACAGAACGTATGTCGCTGGCTGCAGGCACGTGCTTAGGACCCTACCGGATCACGAGCCTGCTGGGAGCGGGAGCCATGGGGGAAGTGTACCGGGCCAGGGACGACCGGTTGGCTCGCACTGTCGCTGTTAAAGTCTTGACTACCGCTTTAGAGCCAGATCCGGGTTATCAGATTCGCTTCATGCAGGAGGCCCTTGCAACCGGCACACTCAACCATCCGAACGTGATCTCCGTGTTTGATGTTGGATCTGAAAACGGGATCTCGTACATCGTATCCGAGCTGCTGGAGGGAGAAACCCTCCGGGACCGGCTTGCCCGGGGACCGATCCCGCAACGAACCATCGTTGACTATGGGGTGCAGATCGCCCGGGGGTTGGCAGCTGCCCATGAAAAAGGCATCGTCCACCGCGACCTAAAACCGGAGAACCTATTCCTCACGAAGGATGGCGGGCTGAAAATTCTGGATTTCGGACTTGCAAAGCTGCCCCGAACGAAGGCTTCTGAGCCCAGCAAAACCAGTGTGCCGACGCTGGCGCTCGGGACTGAGCCTGGGTTGATCATGGGGACGGTCGGATACATGTCGCCGGAGCAAGTGCGTGGACAACCGGCCGATCACCGCTCCGACATTTTCAGTTTGGGTGTCATCCTCTATGAGGCTCTTGCGTGTGAGCGGGCGTTCAGCGGCAACTCCTCAGTGGAGACTATGAGTTCCATTCTTAAGGACGAGCCACCGGACCTGCCTAATACGGTAATCCTGGGGCTGCACCTGATCGTGCGCCGTTGCCTGGAGAAGGACCCCGACCGGCGATTTCACAGTATTCAGGATTTGGGGTTCTCGCTGGAGGCGATGAGCACCATCTCGGGTCCCGCCATCGCGGCTGTTAGCCCCTCCGGCTGGAAAACTCGCGTCCGCCGTGCCGCCCCCGTGGCGCTGGCGTCCTTTCTGGCCGGGGCTCTGCTGGCGGTCGCGGTCATTTCCCAACGCAGAGCTGCCGGGTTCTCGGTGAAGAATGTCACGTTTGCTCAAGTCACCGACGACATGGGTGAAGAACTTTATCCAAGCATGGCGCCGGATGGCAATTCACTCGTGTACGCGGGCAAGGCCACCGGGAACTGGGATATCTACAGTAAAAATTTTCGCGAGCGGGATGCGGTGAATCTAACGAAGGCTTCGGCTGCGGATGACACGCAACCTGCCATCTCGCCCGATGGCAAATTTATCGCGTTTCGGTCGGAGCGCGATGGAGGAGGGATGTTTGTGATGAATACGGCCGGCGATTCCGTACGGCGTGTCGCCGATTTTGGTTTCAACCCCAGTTGGTCCCCGGACGGAAAGGCGCTGGTCTGTGCCGATGAGAGCATCACTCGTCCGGACGACCGACAACTGGCTGTCAGCCGTTTGTGGATTGTGGATGTCGCAAGCGGACGCAGACAGCTTCTTAGTAATAGCGATGGAGTTCAGCCGCGCTGGTCACCCCATGGTGACAGAATTGCCTTCTGGGCGATTGACCGCAGTGGCTACCGCGATATTTGGACCATCGCGGCGAGCGGCGGCCAAGCCAGTGCAGTCACTCACGATACGCATGTAGATTGGAATCCGGTCTGGTCGCCAAACGGGAAACATTTATACTTCTCGAGCGACCGGGGGGAGGACATGAATGTGTGGCGTGTCTCGATTCATGAGAAGTCGGGCAAAGTGCTGGGACCTCCAGAACCGGTTACCACGCCTTCCCCATATAGCGGCCATTTGGATTTTTCAAAAGACGGGCGACACCTGGCTTACGTTCAACAGAGCCTTACGGCCAACCTGAAGAGGGTCTCATTCGATCCGCTGACGCAAACCGTCTTAAACGAACCAGTGGACCTGATGCCCAGCGCGAGGCAAGCCTCCCGGCCGGCGCTGTCCCCGGATAGCGAGTGGGTTGCGTTTAACTCCCTGGGAAAGCAAGAAGACATTGTCGTCACCCGTGCGGACGGTACCGGTATGCGGCAACTCACCATTGATGGAGCTAAAAATCGCGGCCCGCAGTTCTCTCCGGATGGCAAGCGGATCGCATTCTTCAGTAAACGCAGCGGCGCGCCGGAGATATGGACCATCAATGCGGATGGAACCAACCTGCAGCAGCTCACCTTTCTGGCAGGACCCAATGTCTGCTGGCCGATCTGGTCACCGGACGGAACGCGACTGATCTACACAATATTCGGACTGAATTCATTCATTCTGGATTTGTCGAAGGCGTGGACCAAGCAGACGCCGCGGCCCTTACCTTCCGTTGCAGGAGAGGATGGCAAGTTCTATGCCTGGTCGTGGTCGCCCAACGGGAAGAGCGTGGCTGGATTCCAACAACGCACTAACGGAAGCTCGTCCGGCATTGCCATCTACGGCTTGGAATCCGGAACATTCACACGAGTGAGCGATTTGGGATTCGATCCGGTCTGGTTGAGCGACAATCGCCGGTTGTTGGTGAATCACCGCGGACGACTTTACCTGGTTGATACGGAAACAAAGGCTACGCGGGAAGTCCTGTCGATTGAACCGAGTCAAATTGCCCCGCGCGGTTTTGCGCTCAGCAAGGATGACCGGAACATTTATTTCAGCGTTGTGACAAACAGGGCAAGCGTTTGGCTGCTGACTTTCGATAACGTTCCTTGACGCGTCAGAGTCGTGCCCTGGAGTGGAGTGCGTTTCGAAACTGATGCGGGCCGCACCCGGCCGCAGAACTACGACGGCCGGTTGTTTGTAAGTGATCACTAGGCTACGCTCCGTGTTCTGATACTCATCGGACCTCAGCCCGTTTCAATCTTGATACCATCAGCCGGATCTCGCCGTACGTCACATCTTCCGGCAGAGCGTCCTTCAGGGTTTTAATCCGATCTGTGCCCAACCTCTCGATCACCGCCGTGATTAAGGATTGTTTGGGCGCCGGGATCCATCGGTCGTCAAAGTCGATTCGCCTTCGTTCCACCAGGTCCGCTACGGTGTCGATGATTGTGTTCAAACGCCGGTCACGCAGTTTGGCGATCTCTTCGAAGGAGCGGCCTTCCTGCAGCAGACGAATGGTGGCCTCAGCGGGAGCCTCGCTCGACTGCTCGCGTTTCTCGGCACGCGCGCCGTTTCGGTATGCCTGCAGCGCGTTCAGGATCGCCGGCCCATACAGCCGGGCCTTTCTCTCGCCGATCCCCGTAACCGTGAGCAGGCCGTTGATGCTGCCTGGCTTTTTCCTGCACAAATCCTCCAGCCCGGCATCATGCAGCACCATAAAAGCGGCCACATTTTCTTCTATGGATACCTTCCGTCTCCAATCTCGCATGTACTCGAGCAGCTCCGGATCGGCCCCGGTGGTTGCCCGAACGGACGTCGAGCGCCGCTGAGTTCGGTCCCCAGCGGGCTGTTTGGCGCGTTCCGGCAGTCCGGCCATCCAAGCCGGAACAGCACAGCACACATCGCACATTTCACAGGTTGCCCACTTCGGTGTCTCGCCAAAATGGAGACAGATTTGCCTGTGCCGGCACACCCCGCATTGCGCGAAATTCAAAATCTCGTGATAGCGGGTCCAAGCCCGCTGTTGCTCGGCCGGATTGATGATCGAGTTGATGAAAAACGACAGCAGTCCCAGATCTTTCTTCTGCCATAACAAGGCGCAGTCCGCAGGATTGCCATCGCGTCCCGCGCGTCCCGCTTCCTGATAATATTGCTCCACAGACTTCGGAAGCGAGAGGTGAATCACGGCCCGCACGCCCGGCTTGTTGATGCCCAGTCCGAACGCGATGGTCCCCACCAGCACGCGCACTTCATCCGACATCCAACGCTCTTGATTGCGTTTGCGAGCCTGCGGATCCATCTGGCCGTGATACGGGACTGCAGCGATTCCCTTCTCTTCGAGCAGATCCACCGTGTCCTCCACCCTCGCTATGGTCGGAGCGTATACGATCACGTTTTCGCCGGAGTGAGCCCGGAGCGCGGATAGGAGCAGCCGTGACTGCTGTTCGGATTCCTCGCACTGCTTGACCAAGTACCGTAAATTGGGCCGATGGAAGCTGAGGATGTATTTGTCGGGATTGCGCAGTTGCAGTTGAGCTAAGATATCGTGGCGGACCCGCTGGGTGGCACTGGCCGTAAAGGCCGCAATCGGCTTATCCGGAAAATTAACGCGCAAGCTGCTCAGTTGCCGGTACTCCGGCCGGAACTCATGGCCCCATTCCGAGATGCAGTGTGCCTCATCGATTGCAAAGAAAGCGACCGGCACCCGCCGCAACCAGGTGATCGTGTCTGCCCTCGCCAGCCGCTCGGGAGAGAGATAGATCAACCGGTAGGCGCCCTGCGTGGCCTCTCTCATCACGGTTTGCTGTTCGCTGGACGAAATGGCGCTGTTGACAAACGCCGCCGGGATCCCCATTTGGCGCAGTTGCACAACCTGGTCCTGCATCAGGGCAATCAGAGGAGAGATGACGATGACAGTCTTTCCTGAAACCACGGCAGGCAGTTGATAGCAGAGCGACTTGCCGCCCCCGGTAGGCAGGATGATGGCCGCATCCCGACCAGCTAACAGGCTGTGAACGATACGCTGCTGCAAGGGCCGAAAGCTTTCATATCCCCAGTAACGGCGGAGAATCGGGAGCAGGTCGGCAAGCGCAGCGCTGGAGTTCGAGGTGTCGATAATGCGAAGCCTCGCGTGCACCATTATCACACGCTGAACCACTGTTTTTTGTCACGTACAGTCATTTGAATTCGTCTCACGGTCGAGATGCATGAACGATTCAAATTGAAGTTACCCAGGTCTCTGGTTTCCGTCCTGGCCGGCGCCTTGCTTTTGTGCCACGGTTTATGGGCGGAGACTGACCAGAATCAACAGCCGCCCGCTGCCGATCGTCGGGATGAGATTCTCTACTCCGACGAAACCGAGAGCATCAAGCCGCTGGCCAGGAAGCTGACGCGAAACATCCTGATGGACCAGAAAGAGATCTGGACCAGCCCGTTCCATATGAGCCGGCATAACGCGGCTTGGTGGCTGTTGTTTGGGGGCGCGGCGGGAGCATTGATCGCGTCCGACCACAAAATTGCGGGCGAGACTCCATCCAAAGATACGGTCTCGGTGAGTAACAGCGTGTCCAGGGTAGGGGCCGCCTATACCGTTCTTCCGGTGATTGGCGGCCTGTACGCATTTGGAGCCTTTGCGGATAACGCCAAAGCTCGCGAGACTTCCATGCTGAGCGCCGAAGCCACACTGGATAGTCTGATCATCGTGGAGGGTCTCAAGCTGGTTACGCAACGCTCCCGCCCCATGGAGAAAGAAGGTCAATTTTTCGACGGCGGCAGCTCTTTCCCGTCCGGGCATTCCGTGATGGTCTGGTCGGTGGCATCCGTGGTGGCCTCTGAATACAACAACCACAAGATTGTCCCCGTCCTGGCCTATTCGCTGGCTTCGTTTGTCAGCGTTTCCCGCATCACAGCCCGTAAGCATTTCGCATCGGATGTAGTACTGGGTTCAGCGATCGGATGGTTTACGGGCCGGTATGTCTTCAAGAATCACTACGACCATTCGATACACAAGCGCGCAGGGTTCACGCACGCCGTGTTGCATCCGCAGGTTGCGCCAGCCATGAGCCCCAGCACCGGAACCTTTGTCGTGGCGGCCGCTTGGGGTCATTAATCAGATCTCAAACCATAAACATGCCGCCGTTGATTTCGAGGGTCTGGCCATAGATGTAGCGGGAAGCGTCCGAGCACAAGAATAGAATGGTGTCGGCAACTTCTTCATTGGTTCCAAGCCGGCCCGCTGGCGTCTGCGCGACCATACTGTCCAGCATCTGCTTGTTCGAAAAAACCTCGTGGAAGTGGTTGTCCACCGTGCCTGGACTAACGGCGTTTACGCGAACTCCCGTGGGTGCGAGTTCCTTCGCCAAGCCCTTGGTCATCGTTGAAACTGCGGCTTTGGCAGCCGAATAAATCGTGGCGCCCAGGCCGCCCCCATTACGTGCCGCGATGGAGCTCACATTGATAATTGCTCCCTTCCCTTTCGACGACATATGCGGCGCCACGGCCTGGCACAGAAACCAGACGCTCTTTACATTTAGGTTCATCACCTCGTCGTAGAGCTCGTTGGTAAACTCCAGCAGCTTGGCTCGCTTAACCAGGGAACCGGCGTTGTTGACGAGAATATCAACTTCGGGGAAAGTCTTCTTCACCTCGTTCACGAACTCATGGATCCCGGGTGTGTGCGAGAGATCGCCTGTAATCAACTCTGCTTCGGCGCCCGCGCCCTGAATCAGGCTAGCTGTTCTCTCGGCGCCTTCACGGAAGGAACCGTAATGCACTACTACTCTCGCCACCCCGTTTTTAGCCAGAGCGATGGCAGTCGCCGCACCTATTCCTCTGGAAGCGCCGGTGACGAGCGCAGTGGTTCCTTGCAGTTCGGATAACAATCGATCCTCCGTCTGCATTATACTTTTGAAGCAGAGACAGCTTTAGAAGGGGTGCTTCCGTTGAAAAACTTTTATCTGGTATTCGTTTGCGCCGTGGCGTCGTTGGCCGCTTCTAGCTCCGCGTGTTTCGCGGGATCTTCGATCGGGCCGAAGATGGAGTTGGGCGACCTGAACGGCGCCAAGTTCCGGATCGACATTCCTGAGAACTGGAATGGTGGGCTGGTCATGTACTGCCACGGCTACAACGCGGATCCAGTAGTGTTCCGCGACACGAAGCTCCCGCCCCTATTCGCAGTATTTACGGAACAAGGCTATGCTTTAGCGCAATCCGGCTATGCCACCGGCGGCTGGGCAGTCGCGGAGGCTGTCACCGATACCGAATCGCTGCGGCGCTACTTTGGAACAAAATACGGCAAGCCCAAAGAAACCTTCGTGACCGGCCATTCGATGGGCGGATTCCTTACCATGCTCCTGATGGAACGCTATCCGGAAGCCTACGACGCCGGGCTGCCGCTCTGCGGGCCCCTCGCTCCCACCAACTATTTCATGGGTCGGGGCGCATTCGATCTGCGAGTTGTCTTCGATTACTACTACCCCGGCGTTCTTCCAGGCCCCGACAAATTCCCCGCCGATTTCAAGAACAGCACGGAGTTGACCAAGAAAATAATCGCGCTGCTGGATGAGAGCCCGGACAAATCCGCCGCGCTCCGGCGTTTCGCCGGACTTCACAACAACAAGGACCTGGGCGGCACAATCACCTTCGTGACCTACCTGCTAAAGGAATTACACGACCGTTCGGGAGGTAATCCGTTCGATAACCGCAGCATCATTTACGAGAGCACTGACGATTACAACGCGCTCAACAAGGGCATCAAGCGCTACGCCGCGGACCCGCGCGCGTCCGAGTATCTCAACACCTGGTACTCGCCCACTGGCAAATTAACCAGGCCGATGCTCGCCATTCACACTACCTACGATCCTCTGGTGCCACCCCGCATACCGGATATGTACGCCGGGATCGTCGAGCGGGCCGGATCCGCCAACATGTTCGTGCAGCAGTTTGTCGAGCATGACGGGCACTGCGCCATCCTGGCCCCTGAGATTGCGCGGGGCTTCAGCGCTTTGCGGGAGTGGAAAACAAACGGTACCAGACCCGCCTTTGGTTTGAACAAGTAGAGTAGCCTACTTGATTGCGCGTGAAGATTTAATCCCGTAACTCCGCTCGAATTTATTACGGGAGTTATATACCGTAAACGACCCGTCTTGCTGAGCTGACACCTTCAGATAATTGCCGGCATCGCCAATTTCGTCGACATTGGCGATGAAGCTATCGCGGACATTGTGCTCGGCTCCGCCAGCCACGGAATAGTGCACCTGCCAAATATCTTCCAGACCGGGCGAATCCTTGATAATCTGCCAGGCAGACGGCTCGCCGCCTTTGCGCGCACCATTGTTCATGATCGCTACACGCGGACTAATCGCATGCACCATGGCGGGATTGCCGGATGCGGCGACGCCGTGATGGGTGGTCAGGTACAGGTCCACTTTACCGATCAGGTTGTTGGGGCAGACCAACTCCAGTTCTTTGTTCCAGGTGAGATCTCCCAAATCGAGAAATCGAAAGGATCCGTAACTCAAGATGGTCCCCAGGGAGCGGGCGTTCTCGGTCGCGTCGGCGTCCTTCTTTTGCACCGACGCGCAGAGGCCATTGGGTTGACCCGCTCCGGAAAGGGGTGATTGAATATGCTCCCCGGCCGCCGTCAACACCTGTACCGTGACTCCCTTCAAAGGGATACTATCGCCCGGTTTCACCACCAGGTGTTGGGCGCCTGCGAGAATCTTTTCATAGTCGGCATAATCTTCTTTAGTGACCTTGGAGTCTTCCTGATTGGGCCCGTGATCGACAAAGGTGCCGATCTTGATGCGGTCCGCCAGTTGCTGAACGCCGCCGACGTGGTCTCGAGGGAAGTGGGTGATCAGTACATAATCAAGTTGCTTCACCTTGGCATGCTTCGCGGCTTGTACGATGCGCTCCGCATCGCGCCCATTGAAACCACGCCAGCCGGTATCGATGAGCATGGAGTGTCCAGACGGGCTGACAATGAGAGTGGCTTGGCCACCTTCGACGTCGATGAAGAATAGGTCCAGGGATTTGGCCCCGAAAACCATGGGGCTGCTTAACAGCAACAGTAAAAAAGGTAGGCGCATTCGAACCACGTATTATAGCGCCGGGCCGTCTATTTGTGGAACAGCACGGCGGGGTGTAACGTAGATTAGGTTGGAGGGCCTAATCGGATGCCATATTGTTGCCAGTGCGGAACGGTTGTTGGAGCGGCCGATATCTATTGCGCACGTTGCGGCAGCAGGCAACCGCTCGGGCCTTCATCTCCACATGCTGGTTCGCCGCTGCCCCCGCCACAGGATCATTTATCGGGAATCAGTCCGCGCACGGCATCGCTGCTGTGCTACGTTCCCGTAGTCGGTTGGCTTGCGGCGATCGTGGTGTTGGCATCAGCACGTTTCAGGTACGATTCGAAAGTTCGATTCAACGCTTTCCAGGGACTCTATCTATTCGTGGCTTGGCTGATCGTCGATTGGGTGCTCTCACCGATGCTATGGTGGCCAGGCCATTTCGGCGGGCGGCACGCCTTCCAATTCCTTCCCGCACTACTGCTGAAGGCGCCGGTCTTCGCTGCCTGGATTTTCATGATCATCAAAGCGAGTCAGGACGAACTATTCAAGCTCCCGATACTCGGGGATCTGGCAGAAAAGTCCGTGACAGAACAACGATTTTAGCCGTTAGCCTAATCCTTTTCTATGTCCGGTTTGCCGCTTCTCCTCATCTTAAAGACAGTGAGAGAAAGCCCGCCGGATTACATCAAAAAAGTGAAAAGTCCAAAAATAAAGATTGCCGTGTCGGACAATTAGCGCCTCCGAGCCACGTGGAAGTAAATTCCGGCCCCAATGATCGATGGGACCCAGATACCAACGAAGATTCCCGCTTCCTTGTTGGCCTGCATTCCGATTCCGAACCACAAGGCCACGGAAAACAAAAACGAAAAGAAAGCTGCCAGCAAGACAAGCACATCACCTTTTCCGAACATAACCCTTCCTCTACAAATGGTCTTGTATACGTGATGAGGGCGCGATGTTCGGGGCTCGAAATCTTTTTAGATAGATTCTCTTAGCTTGTCACCTTCGTACCGGCAGGCCGCCGCTGCTCAGTACGAATAACACCGATAGCACTATGATCAACCCGGCGAATTGCAGCAGCACCGGGGTGTCGCGCTCTTCCGCGTAATCTTTGCTGAACAGCCGGTAGGCCGCGCCCAAAGCAATGAACAACAGCATGGTGTCTTCGGTTACCGCCCAGAGCAATAGCGCCAGGGTCGCGATGATGCCGCGGTGCTGCCGGGTGAGCGCGCGAAACCCGCGACCGCCGTCCAATTGCCAAACGGGAATCAGATTGAACAGATTGATCCAGGCGCCGGTACGCGCAATCGCAAACCAGATCGATTGTCCGGTAAACAGACCCATGCCCCAGGCGAACACGGCAGCACCCAAACCCCACATGGGTCCGGCTAGTCCTGTGCGCGCATCTTGACCCGGATTCGCCGGATACGCCTTCAACCGGATCAGTGCGCCAAAGCCAGGGATAAACATCGGCGCGGTGGCCTCGATGCCGTACTTGCGCAGCCAATACACGTGTCCCATCTCATGCACGTAGATGGACAACACCAGGCCAAGCCCGAACTTCCAGCCGTATACCGCGCAATAGACGCCGAATGAAACCAGCATGCTAGCCAGGGTGCTGAGCTTGGTTAGACCCAGCAGCAGAAGCTTGCCTTTGGTGAGAAAGATCAGACCAATGGTCTTGAATTTCCAGAGCACCACGCCGGCCGGCCCCAGCTTATAG
>JBBSHP010000023.1:0-15270 GCA_038232555.1 Bryobacterales bacterium | reverse complement strand
TTCTGGCTGGGGATTCGCCGCTGGTTGTCCTTCACCCTCCGGGTGAGTCCGCACAACCGCTTCTATTTCGCTCATGTTGAACAATGGTAACCACTTCTGTGTTCAAGCTTCGAGGTCTACTGCCGTTTAAAGGTTCATAGACTGTCTTCAGCATTGAAGTAGATTCTCTCGGCATAAAACGGCACCCTGCATGACGCAAACGCGATTGTCCTGACGAGGCAACAGACCGATGAGGCAGCCAGCCCTATTATCGTGGGTGATTCAGGCTTCCAGCATCTTCCGCAGGAACACCAACTGGCCCAAATGATAAGCGTTGTGGTCCGCCACCAGTAGCGCCTCGCGCAGCAGAGTCTGCCCTTTGCCGTGGGGGATTTTGGCCAGCAGATCGTGCCTGGTATCGGCGATCAGCGCCTGCATCTGATTCAACTCCTCCCGGAACTGCTGGATGCTCCGGTCCCATGCTTCGGGACTCGGCGGAGCTTCGGTAGCCGGCCAATAGTCGTCGGGAAACTTCTTGTCCTGGTAGTTTGGATTGCGGCTGAAATCGAGAATGTCCTCCTGGGCAATCCGAAGATGCTCGAGCAACTGCCACGGCGAGTGGGGGGCTCCGGGCGGTTTGGATCCTCGCAACTCGATGGGAAAAACCGGAGAGCGCGGCCTCCCAGGTGAGATGCGCACCCTTCATGCTGAGGAAGGTCAGCGAGGTGCTTGCGGAGCGAGATGGTTTCTTGCCTGGGCATATTTTGAGTCTCGCATTTCAGAGGAATTCCCGACATTTAGGATTTCCCTTGACAAACATCGCGGATTGCAATATAACTATAGCAGATTGCAATATGAAGCTGGGTGAGAAAATCCGGTACCTCAGAGACGTGGAAGGTACTCTTCGCAATCTGGGTCGCGAAATGACGCAGCAGGAAGTGGTTCGGGCGGTGAAGGCTGAGCTGAAGGAGTCCATCAGCCAGTCCTATTTGTCTCAGATTGAAAGTGGGGCTCGTCCCCACCTGACCAATGGGACGCGGCTGCTTCTCGCGCGTTTTTTCAAGGTGCATCCCGGCTATCTGGTGGACGATCCGGAAGGCTTCCATACGGAGTTGATGTCGGAGGCGCGGACTCAGGAGGATCAGCTCGACGGGTGGCTGATCGATGGCGCTGAGCGGTTCCGGCGGGACACAGAAGTTAGCCAGGCACTGCTCACGCTGGCTAAGCACCAGGATTCGCGCAAGTGCCTGATGCTGCTCGAGTCGATACTCGAGACGCCCGAGCTGGCGGACAGACTGTTTCAGGTGCTGCGGCCGGATTCAAGCGATGTAAGGAGGACCCCTGCATGACGTGGGAAGTATTTTACTTCGTATGTTTTCTGGTGGGCTTTTTGCTGAGCCTGCTCACGTTCCTGGCCGGCAATCTACACGCCCCCAAAGGATTTCACTTTCACGGTGCGCATGGTCATGTGGGCGGCCACGCGGGTCAGGCCGGTCATGCACGCGGATCGGATGTGTCCTGGTTTAACTTTGGAACCATTACAGCTTTTCTGGCGTGGTTCGGCGGCACAGGATATCTGCTGACGCGCTATTCGAGCATCTGGGTATCGTTTGGCCTGCTGCTGTCAGCGCTCAGCGGCATCGTCGGGGCCGCGGTGGTGTTCTGGTTTGTGTTTAAAGTTCTGCTGGCGCACGAACGGGATCTGGACCCGGCCGACTACAACATGATCGGAGTCTTGGGCCGACTGAGCGCTCCGCTTCGGGAAGGCGGCACGGGCGAGATGATTTTTTCCCAGGAAGGTTTCCGGCGCTGCGCAGCCGTCCGGAGCGAGCAAGGGACGGCGCTTCCGAGAGGCGCCGAAGTGGTGGTGCTGCGTTTTGAAAAAGGCATCGCGTACGTGCGGCCGTGGGATGACCTGAGTGAATTGAAGGCCGCGGATGGCCTGATTAGCCGAGCCGATCCGGCATCGAACGGCTGACAGACAGCAAGTAGTTAAGGAGACTTTTGTGCATATTTCAACTGAGATTTTCGTGATCGTCGGGCTGATGGTCCTGTCGATCCTGCTTTTGATGGGAATGGTGGCGCGTCTTTATCGCAAAGCGGGCCCCCATGAGGCTCTGATTGTTTATGGATTCCGCGGAACCCGCATCGTGAAGGGACGCGGCACGGTGATCTTCCCGATGGTAGAAACCTACCGGGAGCTGTCGCTGCAACTGATGTCTTTCGATGTGACGCCGCAGCAGGACCTCTACACCAAACAGGGCGTAGCTGTGACGGTGGAAGCCGTGGCGCAGATCAAGGTGAAGTCCGATCCCGAGTCGATTCAGACTGCCGCCGAGCAGTTTCTTACCAAGACCGACCAGGCGCGCGAAGGCCTGATCCGGCTGGTGATGGAAGGCCATCTACGTGGCATCATCGGCCAGCTCTCGGTAGAGCAGATCGTGAAGGAGCCCGAGATGGTGGGGGACCGGCTGCGCGCGACCTGCGCCGACGACATGAACAAGATGGGTCTAGAAGTGGTCTCCTTCACCATCAAAGAAATCAGAGACAAAAACGAATACATCACGAACATGGGGCGCCCTGACATTTCGCGAATCAAGCGAGATGCGGAGATCGCCACGGCCGAAGCGGAACGCGACACCGCCATCAAGCGGGCCGAAGCACAGCGGGCGGCGGCGGTGGCGACCGCACAGGCCGATCAGGAAAGGGTTCTGGCCCAGACGCTATCACAAGGCAAGCAGGCCGAATCACAGCGCGATCTGGACATCAAGCGTGCGCAGTACCTGGAGACGACCAAAAAGCAGCAGGCGTCGGCCGACAAAGCCTACGACATCCAGGCGAATGTAATGCAGCAGCAGGTTGTTGCGGAGCAGGTCAAAGTCCGCCAGGTAGAGAAGGAACACGAAATAAAAGTTCAGGACGCGGAAATTCTTCGCCATGAGCGCGAGCTGATCGCCACTATCTTGAAGGGCGCGGAGATCGAGGGACGCCGTATTCAGACGCTGGCCGACGCGGATAAATTCCGGCAGATTGCGGAAGCGGAAGGACGCGCCTCCGCCACGCTGGCCCAAGGCGGCGCGGAGGCCGAGATCATTCTCCGCAAAGGGGAAGCGGAAGCCAAAGCCATGAATGTCAAAGCCGAGGCGTATCAGGAATGGAACCAGGCTGCAGTGGTTGACAAGCTGATCAGCCAGATGCCGGAAATCGTCAGGGCCCTGGCCTCGCCGCTCGCGAACGTGGACAAGATCACGATCGTATCCACCGGTAACGGGGATGGCGCGGGCATGAGCAAAATCACCGGCGACATGGCAGCGATGGCCGCCCAGATTCCGGCTCTGTTCGAAACGCTTTCCGGCATGAAAATGTCGGAGCTGCTCGGCAAGGTCCAGACACTGAAGACCGGCAACGGCAAATCGGGTAGCAGTCTGCCGCCCGCACAGGAGAATTAAACATGGCACTCATGGAACGCGTCGGAACGTTGATCCGAGCGAATCTCAACGACCTGATCGATAAGGCCGAGAACCCGGAGAAGATGTTGAAGCAACTGATTCTCGACATGCAGAACCAGCTTATGCAGGTGAAGACACAGGTTGCGATAGCGATGGCGGACCAACACCTGCTCGCCAAAAAGCAGAAGGAGAATGAAGAACACGACGTGGAATGGGTTCGCAAGGCGGAGCTTGCGGTGGACAAGCGCGAGGACGACCTGGCTCGCGCGGCGCTGGAGCGCTCGCTGAGTTATCGCACGATGGCGGCGAACTTTGAGCAGCAATCGGCGGACCAGGCTGGGCAAGTGGAGAACCTGAAAGGCGCTCTGCGGTCGCTCGAGCAAAAGCTCGCGGAGACGCAAGGAAAATGCGATGTGCTGATTGCCAAACATCGCCGAGCTCGGGCGTTGAATAAGGCGGCAGAGGGGCGGGTGTCCCAGGAAAATACGCTGGATCGCATGCAGAACAAGACCGCTGCCCTGGAGGCTTTGGGGATGGCCAAGGCGGAACTGGCGCAGCCGAGTCTGGAGGACCGTTTCGCCTCGCTGGAGCGCCAGGATGAAGTAGAGCGGCTGCTTCACGAAATAAAATCGCGCAAGGGCTCGGTGACTCTGATGGACTCCCCGCCGCTGCTGGAGTCAGGGTCGGAATAGCCGGATGCCGGCAATCCCGGCCGCACCGGCGGCAATGCAGGAGGCGGCGTTCTCTTCCGTGACGCCGCCCAAGGCAAAGACCGGAATGCGCACTGCGGCAGCAGCTGAGCGCAGGGCGTCCAGGCCGACCGCAGTCTTTGTGCCAGTTGCAAAGACGGGACCGAACACCACGAAAGCCGCGCCGTCATCCTCAGCAGCCACCACCTCCGGCACCGAATGACAGGAAGCCGCATGGGGGACAGGGTTTACTTTGTTCTGCGAGCTTAGGCCGGCAGGTAAATGAACCCCATGCGCTCCGAAATCGTGAACACCGTTCACAAATATTAAAGTGCCACTCGAATCAGCCAGACGCATCACGGTGGCAACCAATTCACGGAGGTCATGGACATCCAACGCCTTCTCGCGAATCTGGATGATATCCACGCCGCGCGTTAGATTATGTGCGGCAAACTCCACGGCTCGTTCCGCCCCCAATCCCTCGGTAATGGCATAACGCCTCACAACCCCACCGCCACGAATGAACACGAATTCATACGAATGAGATGTGAATTGCCTCGCAGGTTGCCGATGACCTTCGCACCGGGCGCCGCATATTCGATTTCGCCCCGCGCCATTTGGGTCCCTTCCCGGTACGCGGTGGCGCAGCCTGCCTCATTGAGGTCGATCGGATCGACGACTTCGCGCACATCCCGAACCTCTGCAGTGAACTTCGGCGCCGTGGTGGACCCGGGCGTCCTGGGAGGCTCAGGCGAGGGAGTCTGGCCCAGGGCCACCACAGGTAGCCACAGCAGTAGGAAGCGCATCGAGGAGTTTATGACAGAACACATTGAGATAAGACGCGAGAGCAATAACTAGAATAGTAATCAGATGCCGGCTTCTGCGACAGCGCTTACCGCGCGAAAGTTCTTCGCGCGCCAGGGGCTGCTCTCCGGGTGGCACCCGCATTACGAATACAGGCAAGGTCAGTTGGAGATGGCGGAAGCGGTGGAGTCCGCGCTGGCTGAGAAAAAACACCTGCTGGTGGACGCCGGCACGGGTACGGGTAAAACTCTGGCTTACCTGGTTCCTGCGATTTTGTCCGGCAAGCGGGTGGTGATCTCCACCGGCACGAAAAACTTGCAGGAGCAGCTCTTCTACAAAGACGTTCCGTTTCTGCAGAAACATTTTCCCTATCCCTTGAAGGTCTGTTACATGAAAGGGCGGGCAAATTTTGCGTGCCGGCAGAAGGTTTACGACGCGGAGAAGGAACCGCTGCTGACCGGCCTGGAGGAATTCGCCGATTTTGAAATCATTCGCAAGTGGGAGCAGACCACCCCCACTGGCGACCGCGCTGAAATCAAAACTCTTCCGGAGCAAAGCTCCGCCTGGGCTAAACTGGACGCGCGCCGTGATTTGTGCACCGGGCAGAAATGCCTGCAGTTTGAGCGCTGCTTTTTGACGCAGATGCAGCAGCGCGCCCGCGAGAGCGACATCGTTATCGTGAACCACCATCTATTCTTCGCGGACCTCACCGTGCGGGATGAAGAGTTTGGCGGCATCATTCCGGAGTACGCCGCGGTGATCTTCGACGAGGCCCACGAAATCGAAGACGTGGCCGGCCAGTATTTTGGCATCGGCGTCAGCAGCTACCAGTTTCAGGAGCTAGGCCGGGACGTCGGGGCGCTTTCCACTCGCAAGGAATTCGGCTCACAAGAGCTGCATCGAATCCTCCAGGAGTTGAGCGATCGCGCTGAGATGTTTTTTTCGTTATTTGGAGAGACCGAAGGCCGCACCGGTTTCCGTGCCCATGAAAGTTTTCTGTCAGAGCACGCTCGCGACTACACCAACCTGCTCCGCGCGCTGGAGTTGCTGGGCACTCATTTGAAGCTGATTAAGCATGCGCCCGAGGAGGTGAATCCGCTGTGCAGGCGGACGGGCGAGATTGCGCGATCGCTTGAGTTCTGGATGATAGGCGGTGAAAAGAATCACGTGTATTGGATTGAACGCCGCGGCCGGGGATGCTTTCTACAAGCCACGCCCATCGATGTCTCATCCGTTCTGGCAGATAAGCTGTTCAATGCGGTGGATGCGGTGATTCTCACTTCGGCGACGCTTGCCGTAGGCAACACATTTGAATTTGCCGAGAAGCGGCTGGGCTTGCGGCATGCGCGCAAGCTGGTGGTAGCCAGCCATTTCGATTACCAGAAGCAGGCGCTGCTATACGTGCCGCAACACTTGCCGGACCCTCGCGATGCGACGTTCAATGCGGCTGCCTGCGGCGAGATCGTGCGTCTGCTGCATCTCTCTCGCGGCCGCGCGTTTGTGTTGTTCACCAGCTATCAGCAGATGCGGCTGGCGTATGATCGAGTTTCTTTCCAAGTGGAATATCCAGTGTTGCTCCAGGGTACTGGCCCCCGCAACGCTCTCTTGGATGAGTTCCGCCGAACACCCAACTGTGTCTTATTCGCAACTTCGTCTTTCTGGCAGGGAGTGGATGTGCAAGGGGAGCAGCTAAGCTGCGTGATCATCGATAAACTGCCTTTCGCTGTGCCGAGCGATCCGGTGGTGGAAGCGCGGATCGTGAACATCCGCGAAGAAGGCGGCAATCCGTTTTACGATTACCAACTCCCGCAGGCGGCGCTTACTCTGAAGCAGGGCTTCGGACGGCTGATTCGAAGCAGTTCGGACCGGGGCGCGCTGGCTCTGCTGGACAATCGCATCACCAAGCAGCGCTACGGACAGATCTTCTTTGACAGTCTGCCCGATTATGCGTTCACAACAAAATTACAGGACGTGGAGACCTTCTTTCATGTTTGAAGTATCAGTGGAACAGACCTTTGCCGCCGGCCACGCCCTGCGGAATTATCACGGCAAGTGCGAGAACGTGCATGGCCATAATTACCGTGTTCAAATCACGGTGGCGGGCCAGAATCTGGATGAAAACGGGCTGCTGGTGGACTTTATCGAACTCAAGGGGCTGATGGGCCGGGTAGTCGATTATCTGGATCATCGGTTTATCAACGATCTTCCGCCGTTCGATGTACTGAATCCGTCTGCGGAGAACCTCGCCAAATACTTTCATGACGAGGTAAGCGGCGGTTTGAAAGGGGAACTGCCAGTGAGAATTTCTGAGGTTAAAATCTGGGAGACGGATACCAGCCTGGCAGTGTACCGGCCCTAACCATGCCGACGACACTCAACGAAAAGGAATCGCTTCTGGCAGCAGCAAGGCTGCTGCGCGGCATGGGTGCTTCTCAGGTCTTCTTCTTTGGCTCGTTCGCGAGAGGCGAGTTGCGTCCCGGCTCCGACATCGATCTGGCCGTTTCCGGGCTGCCGGCCATGGTTTATTTTTCCGCCGTCAGCAGAGCCTCGGACCTTTTCGGACGTCCCGTCGATCTGTTGGATCTCGATGATGACACGCCTATGGTTCGCCATCTCCTTGAGAGTGGAGAACTCATCCGTGTCGATTGATCTGGTAACGAAGATTCACCTGGGATTCGAAGAACTCGACACGATCCGTGAACAAATGGGGCCACTGATCTCTAAAGCATTCGACCCACAAGTAGGAGATATCGAGACTGCCGCCGCATGCGCTATGCTCCATTCTTTCTACACGGAGATCGAGAAGATCCTGAAGCTGATCGCTCACGAGTGGGACGATCGAATACCTGATTCAGACGCATGGCACAAAGAACTTTTGAACCAAATGTCCGCTCCTACTAACACGCGGCCGGCGGTGATAACTTCGGACCTCGTCGAGATCCTGAGCGAGTATCTCGCATTTCGGCACTTGTTTCGCGGGGCATCTATTGCGCTAATGCGCTGGAACAAGCTCGCTCCCCTTCTCGGGAAGGTAGACCAGACGTATCTCCGGACACGGCATGAAATCGAAACTTTTGGGACGTTCCTTAAATCTCGAAGGAAGCCTGCCGAGTAAGAAGGCGTTTCGTTCCGGACGCAAACACTTCCAAAAATATTTGCAGGGACCGAGGCGAAGCAGGCAATAGCGTCCGCGAAGTAGGTGAAGCCGGAATTATCTTTGGGCAAATTGGCTCCCCAGCGCAGACATGACGCGACGTGGAAGGAGTGCAGCTAAGCTGCGTGATCATCGATAAGCTGCGTTTCGCTGTGCCGAGCCATCCGGTGGTTCGAAACGCGGATCGTGAACATCCGCGAAGAAGGCGGCCGTAAGCGGTAGCGTGCCGGCCTAAGCCTTGGGGTGCGCGTTGTCGTAGACCTTCATCAGATCGGTCAACGACACCTGCGTGTATTTCTGCGTAGTGGAGAGCTGTGCGTGGCCCAACAACTCCTGGATGGATCGCAGGTCCGCGCCGTCGCTCAGCAAGTGCGTCGCGTAGGCATGCCTGAAACTGTGCGGGTGGATGCCGGAGTCGCCGGTGAGGAGTTGGGCGTAGAGCCTGACGATCTTGTGCGCTCCGCGAGTGGTAAGCCGCTTGGCGCGGTGATTCAGAAACAGGGCATCGCCTCCCGCAACCGGGCGAGCTTGGATGTAGCGATCCAGCGCTGAGGCGGCTTTTCGTCCAAATGGAACCTGACGCTCTTTGCGCCCTTTGCCTCGCACTCGAATCCAGCGCTCGCCAAAATCGAAGTCGCTGAGATTCAGTCCCACCAACTCGCTGATCCGCAGTCCGCATCCATAGAGCAGTTCGAACATCGCCAGATCGCGCGCCGGGTAGGGACGCTCCAGCTTTCCGGCCGCGATCTCGTCCAGTAGATTGTTGGTCCGTTCCGCGGTTAGCACGACCGGCAGCCTCTGAGGGGCTTTTGGCGTGCGAACTAACTTGGCCTTATTTGCTGAGATGATGCCGTTCCGAAGCATGAAATTAAAAAACGAACGCACCGCTGCGAGCTTCCGGCGCATGGTAACGGCCGAGAGTTCCTGCCGGTACAGATCTCCCAGCCACTCTCGCAGCATTAGTAGATCGATTTGGGTGGGCGTGGGAGCGTCGGCTTCAGGCGGCGTGAAGTAGGTGAGAAACTGCGTCAGGTCTGAAGAGTAATTCCGCAGGGTGTGTTCGGACGCGTTCTCGCGGCGAAGCTGCTGGAGATAGGCGTCGATCTGATCCGAAAGCTCAGACATAGGCACCCGCGGTGCGTGTAGCCAGGTAGCCATCCAAAGCCTGCAGGGCTCTCTTGCAAACCTCTGCGTGACGAGCTTTTTTGTCACGCCGGAAGCGCGTTCGCGTCTCCTCGTCCAGTGTGGGCAACAGGTCGAAAGTGATATTAGCCGGCTGATAATTGCTTGGTTCGGCTCCAGAAACGTAGTGACACAGCGAACCCAGGGCAGTCTCACGGGGCAGCGGCTGGGGTGGATCGCCCAAGGCTAAACTTGCAGCGTTACGGCCCGCCAGGAGACCCGTCGCAATCGATTCGACATAGCCCTCCACTCCCGAAATCTGCCCCGCAAAGAAGATATTCGGATTGCTTCGCAGCTGCAACGTGCGCGTGAGCAGCGCCGGCGCATTGATGTAGGTGTTGCGGTGGATCTGGCCATAACGGATGAACTCGGCGTTCTCTAATCCGGGGATCATCCGCAGTACGCGCGCCTGTTCGCCGAAGCGCATGTGATTCTGGAACCCCACCAGGTTGTAGCTGCCGCCCCGCAAGTCTTCCTGCCGAAGCTGGACCGCCGCGTATGGCCAACGTCCTGTCCTGGGGTCGGTCAAGCCCACCGGTTTCATCGGACCGAAACGAAGCGTCTCGCGCCCCCGGCGAGCCAGTTCTTCAATGGGCAGGCAAGCTTCAAAGAAGGGCGTCCCATCTTCCGGGATGTGAGCGGGGACGCTGGTGCCGCTCAGAAGCGCATCCAGAAACGCCTCGTATTGGGCCTTGTTGAACGGGCAATTGACGTAATCGTCGGTGCCGTCCAGAGACTTGTTGTAACGCGAGGCGCGGAAAGCGACGGTCATGTCGATCGAATCAGCTTCCACAATCGGACTGATACTGTCGTAGAAGAACAGCCGCTCGACGCCGGTCAGCCGTCCGATTTCCTGGGCCAGAGCAGCGCTGGTCAGAGGTCCGGTCGCGATGATCGTAATGGCATCTTCTGGGACGCAGGTAATCTCTTCCCGGCGCAGTTCAATCAGCGGGTTGGATTCAATGGCGCGCGTGATCTCGTTTGCAAAACGGTCCCGATCCACGGTGAGGGCATGGCCGCCCGGAACCCGGGCCGACTGTGCACAGTGCAGCAGTAATGCATCCAGCCGGCGCAGTTCTTCCTTCAGCAGCCACGGTGCGGTATTCTCGGACTCGCTCTTTAATGAATTGCTGCAGACCAGCTCACCGAGCTGATCGGTCTTGTGCGCGGCGGTGGATTGCGAGGGGCGCATTTCATGCAGGATGCAGCGCAAACCGGCCTGCGTGATTTGATGGGCGGCTTCGGATCCAGCCAGCCCGCCGCCAATTACGTGTAGGGGAAGCACTGCACTTTTAAGGATAAACTGCTTGCGATCTTTTGGCAGAACCTACTCCCTTGCGGTCGCGGCTCGGTTTGATGCCCGGGTACAATGGGTTCGGAGACGACACCGATGATTTTGGAAGCGACCCCGTCCGTCGATAAAGAAATCAATCCGTGGGTATCGGCCGCGGCCCGGTTCGACGAAGCGGCGCGACGGCTCGGACTGGATGAGGGTCTGGGCAAAGTCTTGCGCCTGGCCGCGATGGAGCTTACGGTGCACATTCCCGTGCTGCTCGACGACGGGCGCATTGAGGTTTTCACCGGCTATCGCGTGCAGCACTCCCTGGCGCGGGGTCCCGCGAAAGGCGGCATCCGTTTCGCTCCCGACGTCTCGCTGGATGAGGTGCGGGCGCTGGCTGCGTGGATGACCTGGAAATGCGCGGTGGTCAACATCCCGTTCGGCGGTGCCAAAGGCGGCGTGATCTGCGATCCCAACCTGCTGTCGATGGGCGAACTGGAGCGCATCACTCGCAGATACACGGCCGAGATCATGGATTTTATCGGGCCGGAGCGCGATGTGCCGGCACCTGATATGAACACCAACGAGCAGACCATGGCCTGGATCATGGACACCTACTCGATGCACAAGCGGCACACCGTTACCGCTGTCGTCACTGGTAAGCCGGTGGATCTGGGCGGCTCGCGGGGCCGGTCGGAAGCTACGGGCCGGGGTTGCATGATCGTCACCTTGCAGGCGCTACGGCGGTTCGGAATGGACCCTACCGAAACGCGCGTGGTGGTGCAGGGGTTTGGAAACGTGGGAGGCATGGCGGCGAAATTGATGGCACGGACAGGTTTCAAGATTGTGTGCGTGATTGAATATGATGGCGCGGTTTACAATCCCAAAGGCCTCGACGTGGAAGGATTGATGCAGCATCGCCGCGACACCGGGTCGATCACTGGATTCGCTGAAGCGGAGGACATCGACAAAGACCAGGCGTTGTTCATCGATTGCGAGGTGCTGCTGCCCGCCGCCAAAGAGAACGTAATCACCTCCGCGAATGCAGCCCGTATCCACGCCAAAATTATCTGTGAAGGCGCAAATGGTCCGACCACGTCGGAGGCCGACGCGATCCTGGCTGAGAGAAAGGTGTTCGTGCTCCCGGACATTCTTGCCAATGCCGGCGGGGTGACAGTCTCTTATTTCGAATGGGTGCAAGATCGCCAGGGCTTCTTCTGGAACGAGCAGTTGGTGAACAGCCGCCTCGAAGAGATCATGGTGAACAGCTTCAAGGATGTTGTTGCGTATGCAGAGAAACACATGGTAAATAACCGCATCGCCGCGTATATGCTCGCCATCGACCGTGTAGCATTCGCCATCAAACTACGTGGACTGTATGCGTAACGCTGGTGTCTGAGCACGCCTCGCCGCTGATGCGGCAGTATCACGCTCTCAAACAGCAAGTCCCCCAGGCGCTGCTGATGTTCCGGCTGGGCGATTTCTATGAGCTGTTCTTTGAAGACGCCGTCATTGCCGCTCGTGAACTTGAGATCACGCTGACCTCGCGCGGCACCTTGGGCGAAAAGGAGCAGGGTCAGAAGATACCCATGTGCGGCGTCCCCTATCATGCCGCGGAAGGCTACCTTTCCCGCCTGATCCACAAGGGGTACCGGGTAGCCGTGTGTGAGCAGATGGAGGAGGCTGGACCAGGCAAGAAGCTGGTGAGGCGCGAGATCACCCGCGTGATGACGCCTGGCACGGCGACTGATTCCACACTGCTGCGTTCGCATGAGAACAACTATCTCGCGTCGGTAATTCGCAACGGAACCCGCGCAGGCTTGGCCCATGTAGATATTTCGACGGGCGAATTTCGAGTGACTGAGATGGCCGCCCTGGACGTCGCGGCCGCACTCGAGAACCTGAACGCGCGCGAAGTGCTGGTACCCGAACACGCCGCCGAGGTTCCGGGACTCCGAACGGATCTGGAAGAGTGGATTTTCAGTTCCGATCACGCCGAGCGAACCCTGCGGGATCATTTCCGATTATTGACTCTGGATGGATGCGGCCTCTCTGGCAGAACTCTAGCCATATCCGCAGCCGGGGCTGTGCTTCACTATCTCCGCGACACGCAGAAGTCCGCGCTGGACCACTTAGCCCAGCCATCCTACTACGACCGCAGTGAGTTCATGATTCTGGATTCGGTCACGGTCCGCAATCTGGAGTTGTTGGAGCCGCTCTTCGCGGGAGAGAGCAAGCAATCGACGCTGGTCCACGTGCTGGATCAGACCTGCACAGGAATGGGCGGCCGGTTGCTTCGTCAGCGCCTCTTGAGCCCCTGCATGAACGCCCTTGAGATCGAGGCGCGTTGGGATGCCGTTCAGGAAATGCTGCAGCGAACCATTGATCGTGCAGAGGTTCGCAAACTGCTTGGCGGTATTCTCGATCTCGAACGTCTGCTCGCCAAGCTGACGTTAGCCACGGCTGGTCCCCGCGAGTTGCTGGCGCTGGGGAGATCGCTCGCAATCATTCCCAAGCTGAAGCAGCAAACGAGCGAACTGCAATCCACCAGGCTCCAGGAGATTCGCGCCGGGCTCGACGAGATCCCTGAAGTGCGCGATCGAATTATAAACGCGATCGCTGAGGAACCCCCGGCCAACCTGGCGGACGGCGGAACCATTCGCACAGGCTATCACGCCGAATTGGACGAGCTGCGCGACATCAGCCGCAACAGCCGGCAGTACATTGCACAGATCGAAGTACGGGAACGCAGCCGCACGGGCATTCAGTCGTTAAAGGTTCGCTTCAACAATGTCTTCGGCTATTACATTGAAATCTCCAAGGCGAACCTGGATCGCGCGCCGCAGGATTATGAGCGCAAGCAGACCCTGGTCAACGCCGAACGGTTTACAACGCCTGAATTGAAGGATCTGGAGAGTAAAGTTCTGGATGCGGAAGACAAGATGCTCGCTCTGGAACGGGATCTTTTCAACCAGCTTCGAACTTTTGCCGGGGGCGAGGCATCCCGAATCCGGAGTACCGCGGCAGCCATCGCTGAATTAGACGTGACTGCTGCGCTGGCGCAAGTTGCCGCCGAAAATCGCTATACCCGGCCGCAACTGTCCGATTCCGGAGAGATGCGGATTCTCGCGGGCCGCCATCCGATCATTGAGAAGCTGGCCCAGGCGGAGGCGGTGCGCTTCACTCCCAACGATCTGTATTTCGACGCGAATTCGGAATTTATCGCCGTGATTACCGGGCCGAATATGGGCGGCAAATCAACGTACCTCAGGCAGACCGCCTTGATCGCGATCATGGCCCAGGCAGGGTGTTTCGTTCCCTGTGACTCCGCCGTCCTTCCTATCGTGGATCGTGTTTTCACTCGTATCGGCGCCGCGGATAATCTGGCCCGGGGCCGGTCTACCTTTATGGTCGAGATGACCGAGACCGCCGTTATCCTCAACACCGCTACAGAGCGGAGCCTGATCGTGCTGGATGAAATCGGTCGGGGCACATCCACCTACGATGGGCTGGCGCTCGCCTGGGCAGTGGTGGAACACATCCACCAGCGCATCCGCGCCCGCACCTTGTTCGCAACACATTATCATGAGTTGACCGAGCTCGCCGATCAACTGCCAGGCGTTCGCAATCTGCATGTGTCGGTGAAGGAAGCCGGCGATCAGATTATCTTTCTGCGAAAGGTGGAGCCCGGCCGTGCGGACCGCAGTTACGGTATCGAAGTGGCGCGCCTGGCTGGTCTCCCTCCGGGCGTGATCGAGCGCGCCCGCGACATTCTTGCTCTGCATGAAAAGACCGGGCATGCCGTCACAGAGGAGCTGACTCCGCGACCCGCCGGTCCTATGCAGATCCGGCTGTTCGAACCCGTGAATTACCAGATTGCGGAGCACATCCGCCAGATCAAAGTGAATGAGCTGCGCCCCATTGAAGCTTTGCAATTGCTGGAAGATCTGCAACGTGAGTTGAAGCGGGGATGATCGTCGCGGGCGTGATCAGCGGAACATCTGTCGACGGAATCGATGTCGCAGTACTCGAATTTGAGAAAGATTTCAAAGTTCTGGGACATCACTCGGTTCCGTATCCAGCTGACGTTCGCGACGCGATCCTGGCCGTTTCGAACGCTAATACTCATACCTCCACGATTGCCCGCCTGAATTTTCTGCTGGGCGAGCTGTTTGCCGATGCGGTGATTCAGACCCTCCACAAACTGGACCGGCCTCTCGCGTCATTGGACCTGATCGGGTCGCATGGACAGACCATCTTTCATGAAGGTGAGCCGGTGGAATATTGTGGTTATCGGATCGCGAGCACAATGCAAATCGGGGAAGCGGCCGTGATTGCGAAGCGTACGGGTGCGACCGTGATCGCCGACTTTCGTTGCGACGATATAGCGGTGGGCGGGAAAGGCGCTCCACTGGTGCCACTGGTGGATTTTCGTATATTTCGTCACGCTGAAATCGGGCGGATCGCGCTGAACATCGGCGGCATTGCGAACATTACTATCATCCCCGCGGTGGCGACTCCCGGCCAGGTAATCGCCTTTGACACCGGGCCAGGCAACATGGTGATGGATGCTCTGATGGGCCAGCAGCGTTTTGATCGCGATGGAGCAACCGCACGCCAAGGCAAGGTGGATGAAACGCTGCTGGCTGCCCTGCTGGACGATGCTTACTATAAACTGGACGCGCCCAAAACCGCCGGTCGGGAGCAGTTCGGGGCGGAATTCGTGGCGGCCTT
>JBBSHP010000022.1:0-15424 GCA_038232555.1 Bryobacterales bacterium | reverse complement strand
GCCTGCTGGCACGGCGTCGAAAAGCTTGTCGCTCACGGTCAACCCAGCGGCGCTGAGCGTTACGACGACGAGTCCGCTTTCGTCGGGGGTGGTCGGGTCGGCCTATACGGGGAGTCTCGGAGCAACGGGAGGAGTGTCTCCCTATACATTCTCAGCCACCGGCCTGCCGGTGGGTCTATCGGTCACTGGGAATCAGATCGCTGGCACGCCAACGGCTGCGGGAACGTCATCAGTGACCGTGACTGTGACTGACTCGGCCACGCCTGCTGGCACGGCGTCGAAAAGCTTGTCGCTCACGGTCAACCCAGCGGCGCTGAGCGTTACGACGACGAGTCCGCTTCCGTCGGGGGTGGTCGGGTCGGCCTATACGGGGAGTCTCGGAGCATCGGGTGGAGTGTCTCCCTATTCGTTCTCGGCAACCGGCCTTCCGGCGGGCCTCACAGTCACAGGGAATCAGATCACGGGCACGCCGACTGCCGCGGGAACGTCATCAGTGACCGTGACCGTGACTGACTCGGCCACGCCTGCTGGGACTGCTTCGAAAAGCCTGTCGCTCACGGTCAACCCAGCGGCGCTGAGCGTGACGACGACCAGCCCGCTGCCCTCAGGCGTGGTCGGGTCGGCCTATACGGCGAGCTTGGGAGCAACGGGCGGAGTATCTCCCTATACGTTCTCGGCAAGCGGCCTCCCGGCGGGTCTAACGGTCAGTGGGAATCAGATCACGGGTCTCCCAACTGCCGCGGAAACGTCGACAGTGACAGTGACCGTGACCGACTCGGCTAATCCTGCTGGCACGGCTTCGAAGCGCAACCTGTCGCTCACGGTCAACCCCGCGGCGCTGAGCGTGACGACGACCAGTCCGCTCCCCTCAGGCGTGGTCGGGTCGGCCTATACAGCGAGTCTCGGAGCAACGGGCGGAGTGTCTCCCTATACGTTCTCGGCAAGTGGCTTGCCCTCGGGGCTGACCGTCAGTGGCAGCCAGATAACCGGAACACCCCAGATCGCCGGAACTTCCAACGTCACGATCACGGCCACTGACTCGGCCAATCCAGCGAACACCGTCAGCAAGCCGTTGACTCTGGTGATCGGAAATCCCCCCCTAACCCTCACCCTTTCGAGTCTCCCGGAAGGGACGGTGGGTTCCCCTTACGCGGCCGCCTTGGGCGCCAGCGGAGGAACGGGCAGTTACACATTTTCAGCTACCGGACTTCCGGCGGGACTTACGGTCAGCGGTAGCCAGGTCGTCGGGACGCCTACCGCCGCGGGCATCTTCACGGTGACCGTACAGGTCAAGGATTCGGCAAGCCCGGCCAACTCTGCAACTAAAACGGTACAGTTAACCATCAACAACGCGCCGGTCTCGATTGTCACCATCAGTCTGCCTAATGGTACGGTAGGAGTAGCCTATGCCCAAGCGTTAGCGGCGGCCGGCGGCACCGGGACGTTTACGTGGACACTTGCGAGCGGAACGCTGCCGGCCGGCCTGGCGCTTAACGGCGACCAGATCACAGGCACTCCGAGCACTGCAGGTCCTTCTACGTTCACCGTTAAGGCCACGGATTCAGCCAACTCCTCGGCCACTAAGGCGCTCGCAATCACAATCAATCCTGCGCCGGTCACAGTGGCAACCTCTACGCTAGCGAACGGTACGGTCGGGTCAGCTTATGCAGCGACTCTGGCTGCCACCGGAGGGAATGGCACCTACACCTTTACATTGGCCAGTGGGTCACTGCCTGCCGGATTGACGTTGGCCGGCAATCTGGTCAATGGCACACCTACCAGCGCCGGAACGTCCAGCTTTACCGTCAAAGCGACCGACACCGCGAATTCGTCGGGGACGCAAGCGCTTACGCTCACCATCAGCCCTGCGCCGGTAACCTTTGTCACGGCGTCGCTGCCGAACGGCACGGTGGGAACGTCTTACCTGCAATCGCTGTCGGCGGCGGGCGGGTCGGGCTCCTATACATACAGCCTCATCAGCGGAGCCTTGCCTACGGGCTTGACGCTGAGTGGAAACCAGATCGGCGGCACTCCGACGTCCCCAGGCACCGCTAACTTCTCGGTTAAAGTCGCCGATGCTGCCAATCCGAATGCATTTGCGACGCAGTCTCTGTCGATTACCACTTTTGCGGGACTCACCATTGCCACCTGTCCTACAGCGGTTAGCACGGTGGGGCAGTCCTACATGGCGGGATTAAGCGGCTCTGGCGGGATTCCCCCATATCAATGGTCATTGGGGGGCGGCCAGCTTCCTCCCGGGCTCGCGTTGGATGGAACCTCCGGTCAGATCGGGGGGACGCCTACTCAGGCGGGCCCAGTCAGCTTCAACATCAAGCTGACTGACAACGGAGGATCCAGCGCCAATCAGAATTGCTCGATTACGGTCGCCGCCGCATTGACCGCTGGCGGGGGCAGCCTTCCCGACGGATCGCAAGGATCCAACTACTCCCAAACTTTATCGGCTAGCGGCGGCCAACCCCCCTACACATGGGCCGTGGCGGGCGGTTCTTTGCCGCCTGGCGTCTCTCTCAGCAGCAGCGGACAGTTGATCGGCGTTCCCGCCTCTGCTGGCACCTATTCTTTTGCTCTTCGCGTTACCGACAAGGCGGGTGCCAGTGCCACCGGCGATTTCAGCATTCGTATTGCATCGGGTTTGACGCTCGGAAGTTGCCCCACACCCAATGCGCTGCCGAACCAGCCCTACTCATCTAAGCTCAGCGGGTCTGGCGGCCAGCCTCCCTATACTTTTTCGATTGCCGGACAGCTCCCAACGGGGTTGGGGCTCGACCCCCAAAGCGGTGCAATCTCGGGGACCCCGACGCGGTCCGGAGCAGTGTCGTTCACAATCGCGCTAGCCGACGCCGCCGCAAGCTCGGTTACGAAGCCGTGCTCGATCACGGTTAGCCAAGCGGTTGTGCTCAACACACGATCGCTACCTTCGACCACTGTGGCAGTCCCTTATTCACAACAGGTGACGGCCTCGGGTGGAACGCCCCTCTACACCTACTCCATCGTGGCTGGAACGCTTCCCCCAGGAGTATCGCTAAGCAGTGAAGGACAAATCAGCGGCGCTGCTACGTCCTCGGGATCGTTTCAGTTTGTGGTGCGAGCCACGGATTCCGCGGGTGGGACAGCCACCGCGAGCCTGTCGTTGCTGGTGGCCGGATCCATCTCGATCGGGACTTGCCCTGCCCCAGCAGCAGTGGCAGGCCAAGGCTACAACGGGCTATTCAGCGTGGCGGGCGGTCAGCCACCCTACTCATTCTCAGTAGCTTCGGGACTGCTGCCTGTGGGGGTGCGACTCAATAGCATTTTGGGCACGCTTTCCGGTACGCCTGTTGATCTGGGCAACTATAATTACACCGTTCAAGCGTCGGACCGAACGGGTGCACAGGGCAGCATCTCATGTTCGTTGATTGTAACCGCCGGTCTCGCAATCTCGAATAATTTCGTAGCAGACGCCACGCTGCGCAGCCCGTACTTACAGGTGCTCGTTGCCACTGGAGGGCAGTCCCCGTACACGTGGTCGATCTCAACCGGCGCATTGCCGCCGGGCTTGTCCATTAACGTTGTGAGCGGCTTCATAACAGGAACACCGACCCAAGCCGGAATGTTCCCGTTCACAGCCATGTTGAACGATTCCGGAGGCGCTTCAGTCCAGAAGCAATTCTCCATCACGGTGGCCGCGGGTTTGGTGATCCCGGCCTGCCCGGCTCAAATCGCGGAAATCGGGTTTCCGTACGCGGCGTCGGTCACCGCTGCTGGCGGTAGCCCGCCGTACACGTTCAGCGCCACTGGAGTTTTGCCCACAGGACTGAGCTTCGACAGCACGGCCAACGCCATTACTGGAACTCCTGCTCAATCCGGCTCGTTCCCGTTCAGTATCGGTGCCCAGGACAAAACGGGCGCCGCTGTGAAGCGCGATTGCACACTCGATGTGCGGGCAGCCATTCGGATTGTGAATGACACGCTGCCGTCCGGATCGGGTGGGGCCGCCTATGTCGCGACGTTGGCCGCATCGGGAGGCGTTCCCCCGTACACCTGGAGCACCTCGGCAGGAGCGTTGCCTCCCGGCCTGTTCCTGAATGCGGGAACCGGCCAGATCTCCGGCACGCCGACCATCTCCGGAGCTTATAGCTTCCTTGCCCAGATCACCGACAGCATTGGCGCACAGAGCACCAAGAGCTTCTCGATATCCATCAGCCAAGGCTTGGCAATTGTGGATTGCCCCTCGCCGGCTGCGATTCTGGGTGTCCCCTACAGCGCTTCTCTCACGGCGGTGGGTGGTAGCGCCCCATGTGCCTGGAGCATCTCGGCGGGCGCGCTGCCACCGGGGTTGGTGCTGCTATCGGATGCGGCGATGGTCAGCGGGTCTGCGAACCAGTTAGGCCTGTACAGCTTCACTCTGCGGGTAGATGACGCAGGCGCGAGATCATCGACTCGGGCGTGCAACATTCAGGTGAGCACCGGCAACCTGGGGTTGACCACTAGTCCCACTCTGCCGGCAGCTCTTAGCGGAGTTTCCTATTCGCAGAGCCTGGGCGCCCGCGGGGGCACCGCACCATATACCTGGGTCCTGGTGGATGGCAACCTGCCGGACGGTATCACGCTGGACCCGAACGGCAAATTAGCTGGAACCGCCTCCAAGCCCGGCTCTTACCAGTTCACGATCGAATTGACGGACCAGGATGGCACGTCGATGCGCCAGACCTTCACATTGACGGTACAAGCCGGGACGGCTCCAACCGTTCGGATTACAGGGCTGCCCGACATCATCGCTCCCGCGCAGCAGCCTGTTTTCGATTTGCAACTGGACACCGCTTATCCATTGCCCATTACGGGAAGCATCACGCTGACTTTCGTCCCGGACTCTGACGTTCAGGTGAACGACCCGGCCATTCAGTTTGCGACCGGGGGACGGACCATCAATTTCGGCATCCCGGCCAATTCCACCAAGGTGACATTCGCGGCTCCGATCGCCGCCCTGCAAACCGGAACGGTCGCCGGGACCATTACTTTGACCGTAAAGATGCAGGCGAATGGAACAGATATCACACCAAGTCCCTCGCCGCAACGATCCTTCCGGGTAGACCGGTTAGCGCCCCGGATCAGGAGCGTGACGGTGGTGCGAAACGGCTCGGGCGTGACTCTCACTATTATTGGGTACTCAACCACGCGGGAAGTGGCGCAGGGAACGTTCCGCTTCGCCGCCAGCAACGGAACTACGGAGGTAACGGTGTCTCTCGCGGAAAATGCCAAGGCCTGGTTCCAGAGCAGTGCTTCAGCGCCGTTCGGTGGCCAGTTCAGCCTGGTGCAGCCCTTCACCTTCCAAAGCGCCACCCCGATCACTTCTGTCGCGGTTACGCTGTCCAACGGACAAGGCGTTTCCGCCCCCGTTTCGGTGAATTTCTAGCTCGCGTTTTAGCTGGCGTGGTGGCTCGCGCGAATGTTTGCAGCACGCCAAAGCAGATAGGCCGGAATTCCGGCTGCGATCAGGACCAAGCCCGCGATTGCCGGGACAGGGCGCGTGATGAGCGTGTTGATCAGGAAGCAGGCCGTGACGGCGAGAAACAGCAGTGGTGTAAACGGGTAGCCCCACATGCGGTAGGGGCGGGGTAGGTCTGGCTGATTGCGACGCAGCACCAGGACTCCCGCTACCATCAATCCATAGAACAGCCATGTGGCAAACATGGCGTACTCGGCCAAGCTCTCGTAAGAACCCGACAAAATTAGCACTGCGGCCCACACGCCTTGGGCGGCAATGGAGAAAGACGGGGTCCCGAAACGCAGGTGTATTTCGCCGAACTTACGGAAGAACAGTCCATCGCGAGCCTGGGCAAAATAGATTCTGGGGCTGGTAAGGAAACACCCGTTTAGTGTTCCGATCACCGATAACAGGATGATGACGGAAACGAATTTTCCCCCGGCGGGTCCGATGGCCTGCTCGGCGGCGGTGGCCCCCACGTGGTCGCTAGCCGCAATCTGCGGGATCGTAAGAACACGCAGGTAGGCCAGATTTGCAAATACATAAATACCAATGCAAATCGCGACGCCGAAAGCCAAAGCAAACAGGATGTTCTTCTGCGGTCGCTGAATTTCGCCGGCCACAAAACTGACCTGGACCCAGCCGTCGTACGCCAGCAAACACGCGATCATTGCGACTCCAAACTGCGCTATTCCGAAGGTGCCGTGCACGGGCTCGGGTGCCGCAGGATGGGCTTTAGCCAGGAACGCCGCACCGATGATTAGCAGCAAACCCGCCACCTTAGCCAATGTAAAAATTCTCTGGACGAGAGCGCCTGCCTGCGCGCCCCGGTAATTGATGGTGGTGAAGATCGCCAGTGCGGCCAGAGCAGTCAGCTTTATCAACCACGGAGTAAACGGGACAAAGTACGACACGTACAGGGAGAGGGTCATTGCCAGCCAAGCCACCTGGGCCGTTCGCGCCACTACGAACATCGTCCAGCCACACAGGAAGCCTGCGAAAGGCCCGTAGCTTTCGCGAAGAAAGACATATTGGCCGCCGGTGGAGGGGATGGCCGCCCCTAGCTCAGCACAGGCCAGCGCTCCGAAAAATGACACCACGCCCGCAAAAACCCAGGCAATTAGAATCATGCGCGTGGACGGCAAACTGCGCGCGACTAGGTTCGGGACCACAAAGATGCCGCCTCCGATCACGATGCCCACCACAATCGAGATCGCGTCCAGCAGGTTCAACCTGCGGGGCAGATCGTCAGTCGACAGGGAGGTCGGCATTTCGCCTTTCCCGGCAGATGCCGCGTTTGCTGTTTCGGATAAACTGCACCAGGTGCTGCGTATTTTCTGTGCGGGCTTCCGAGTCGATTCGCAGCAGCGCCTCTTCTAACTTCAGCCCCGAACGGTAGAGCAGGCGGTAGGCGGCTTTGAGTGCAGCAATTTCTCCCTTTGGAAACCCGGCGCGCCGGAGACCGACCATGTTCAGTCCGCTAGGGGCGATATCGAAATCCGAATAGCGGAAGAATGGCGGGGCGTCGCGGTTTACCCGCGTGTTGCCGCCAATCATAGCCAAGCGGCCAATTTTTGAGAACTGATGTACAACTGCGCCGCCCGACAAGAAGGCTCCGTCCTCCACCTCGACATACCCGGCGACCAAAGCGCAGCTTGCAATCACGACGTTGTCGCCGATAACGCAATTGTGCGCGATGTGGCCAGACGTCATGATGTAGTTGTCATTCCCTATTCGCGTGACACTTTCCGGCTGCGTTCCGCGTGAAACGGTGTAATGTTCTCGAATCTTGTTGGCATTCCCAACCACCAGATAGCTGCGCTCTCCACCAAAGGTCTTATCCAGTGGATCCGTGCCGAGCACCGTGCCGGCGGAGATCTCATTGTGGTCCCCAAGCGTGGTCCATCGCTTGATATATACATAGGGTTCCAGCCGGCAATCCCGACCGATCCGGACATCTTGTTCAATAATGCAAAACTCGCCAATTATGGATTGCGGCCCTACCACGGCGTCCGGGTGAACCCGTGCGGTATGCGCAACACTGACAGAAGGATCGATGGCCATAATTTTGTATGATACGGGTTTCGCGGCGCCCGTACACGCGAACCGAAGTCAGGAAGACATCGCGTCTCTTAGCCCGAGCCGCAGGCCATCGGTATTCTGGCTGAGCTGCTGAAGGCGGTATAAGCGTGGAGCCCTCGTCATCTTCTATTCGCTGCGCCAGAGTGCACGGAAACTGCCCAACAATCGCCGAAACGGTCAGTTGCGCTCGTGCTGCTCGAGCGATCACGTATGTCCGCCATCCCCAACCAAGGTCATCGGGAGCGTGCGCGATGAATGCACTGACCGCATCGGCATCCAATACCAATGGCCCATAAAGCTGGTCCGGTAAAGGTCCCTGGAAAAAGCTGGCCAGTGAATTTGAAAGCTGCTTCGGTGCACTGTTGGCCTACTGGAAACGTGGCGAAGCTCTGCTCATCCCTGACCGCCATGCAAACTGCCGCTTTCTTTCCAAGGCATCTGCTATGAAAGTCCGGGCGCGATGCTCAAAGAATTGCTTCTTATCGGGCTCTGTATACAAAATGAACCGATGGCCTGCGGCGATGGCGCGTTGCATCGATCCTTTCACTTGTTGCACCAAACGCCTTCCACTCGCAGTTGCACGCCAGGGAGGTCCGCGAGGCCCTTCACGAACTCCGCAATCGACCCTGCGTCCGCGACAAAGACGGGCAGGCCCAGTTTGCAAAGCTCTTTCAGAGCGGCTGATTGCAGGATTGCCTCTCCCGAATTTCTGGCGCGGGTCATCGTCGCTATCGCTATCGGTGAAAGTGCCTGGTTCGGTGTCGCTAGAATGGGAGGCACCATGGCCAGTGTATTCGAAGAAATCAAAGTACAGTCCCGTGAGTTGGTGGAGAAAGTGAAAGGTCTACTCCATGAGGGCAATGTTCGCCGCATCATCGTTAAAGACGAGAAGGGGCATACTTTTCTTGAGATTCCGTTGACGGTTGCGGCGATAGGCGTCATAGGAGCGCCTGTGCTGGCGGGAATCGGGGCGATTGCTGCGACCGTAGCCCATTTTACTGTGGTAGTGGAACGCAACGATCCGGAACACGCGGCTAAACCCGAATCCGTTCCGCATTAAACGGCCTGAGGCGTGCACACTCGTGGCTGAATCATGCCACAGCTCCTATCTTCAACTCCCACTTTGCACCTGATTTGGCGCGGTGCCGTCTTTCAAAATCCGAAAAAGTTCCCGATCTGGAATTGCGGTTCAAAAAGGACCAGCGATGCTAGTCCTACGTCGCCGTGCGGGTGAGGCCCTGTTGATTGGAAGCGACATCGAGATAGAATTTGTCGAACTGAGCGCTCAGTCCGTCAAAGTAGGGATTCGAGCGCCGAAAGAAGTATCTGTCTTGCGCAAAGAGCTACGGATCGCCAGTAGCGACGGAGATCTTCCTCCAAAAAAATGACTTTTGATTCAAAGTTGTTGAATGTCTTCCGATAAGGTAATCAAGAAGTTGTCCAATCCACTTAGCCACACACCGCGCGGCGGCGACTTCACCGCGCGGTTCCTTTTAGAGTATCCGTCAGCTTGAGAACTCGACTGATCTGGCCAGCGTCACAGCGGGATTTTGCAAAAGCTCGGCCAATACATCGTCTGGGACCGGTATGTCTGTTTGAATCACCGACACGGCCTCGGCGCCAGCAGTGCGCCGGCCCAGTGAAAACGTCGCGATGTTAATGCCCTTCTGGCCGAGCAGGACGCCGACATAGCCAATGACACCTGGCACGTCCTGGTTTTTTAGAAGCGTAAGATTTCCATCCAGAGGTGCTTCGCAGTAGATGTCGTCTATCTGCAATAGACGGGGGTGATCCAGCACGACGGCACCCTCCACCGCGGTTACGCCTTGATCGGTCTCCAGTTCCAACCGGACCGAATCGGTGTGGCTGGTTCGTTTATCGTGCCGCTCGGCTACGATCAGTCCCCGATCACCCGCGATCTGCATGGCATTGATTGAGTTCGCCTTCTGGGCGAGAGACCGATTCAGCACACCTGCCAAGCCGGCATTCCGAACCAGGTGCGTGTTATGTTCGGCGATTTTTCCAAAATAGATCAGCCGAACCGTCTTGGGATTTCCATTTGAAATGTGAGACGCAAAGGTTCCGAGACGCTCCGCCAGAGCGCCGAAGGGACCCAGCGTTTTAAATTGCTCGGGCGTAAGCGCAGGCATGTTCACCGCGTTCAGAGCAACACCCTTTTGGAGATATTCGACCACCTGTTGGGCGATACGAACGCCCACAATCTCCTGGGCTTCTTCCGTAGAGCCGCCGATATGCGGCGTGGCGATCACCTGGTCCAGCAAGAATATCGGGTCGTCGGATGGCGGCGGTTCCTTCTCAAACACATCGAGTGCTGCCCCACCTATCCTGCCTTCTTGTATAGCCCGTGTGAGGGCCGGCTGATCGATCAACTCGCCGCGGGCACAGTTGATGATCCGCACGCCTGGCTTCATCCGGGCGAACGCCTCGGTTGACAGCATCCGCTGAGATTCGGGTGTGAGGGCTGTATGCAACGTGATGTAGTCGCTCTGTTCATACAGAGCGGCGAGATCTACCAGCTCCACGCCCACATCTTTCGCGGTCCTCGAGTTCACGTAAGGATCGCTCGCCAGAATCCGCATCTCGAAGGCTTTCGCCCGCTTGACCACTTCCCGGCCGATGCTCCCCAGGCCGATGATGCCTAAGGTTTTTTCGCGCAGCTCCGTGCCAAGAAACTTTTTCTTCTCCCATTTGCCCGACTTGGTCGAAGCGCTTGCTTGAGGAATAGAACGGGCCAGCGCAAGCATCAACGCAAGAGTCTGTTCAGCGACGGAGACGGCATTGCCGCCAGGCGTATTCATTACCAGTACGCCGGCCGAAGTTGCAGCCGGGATATCAACGTTATCGACACCCACTCCAGCGCGGCCTATCACCCGAAGCTCCGGCGCCTTCTTCAGGACGGCCGCATTCACCGTGACTGCGCTTCTGACCAGCAAAGCGTGCGCCGTCGCGAGATGTTGCAAGTAGTCTTTGGGGTTGGAAACTATCACTTCCCAACCGGGTTGCTCCTGCAACAGTTTCACGCCCGCGGGGGCCAGAGGTTCAGCGATAAGTATTTTCATTTGCTACAGAGCTTAGCCGGGAACAAGCTGGAATGTGCTGCTGATTGCTAAACCGCAGCGGCTTCTTTCGCGAGCGCGACGTCGGCGTACACGTTTTGGACCGCAGCGACGCCTTTTCCGAATGTGACTGGGAAGCCATTTGCCGCTAGTATAATTTCAAGTTCGGCAATGACGGCGAAGAGATCGGGGAAATCGAAATAGCCGAGGTGCGCGATGCGGAAGATCTGGCCCTTCATAGATCCTTGACCATTCGCGATGATGGAGCCGAACCGGTTACGGAACTCCTTCACAATCACACTGGAGTCCATCCCCGCGGGAGCGCGAACCGCGGTAACGGAAGCGGCGGGAAATTTGGGTGCGAATAATTCGAGACCCAGTTCGGTAACTGCCGATCGTGTAGCCTTCGCCAGCAACTGAGCATTCGCCACAAGGTTATCCATCCCAATGCTCTTGACGTACTTCAAAGCTTCGGCGAGCGCCAGTACGAGAGAGGTGTTCGGCGTCCAACTGGATTCGCCACTCGCCGCGTTTTTCTTCTCTTTCTTCAGATTGAAGTAGAGTTTGGGGAGTTTAGAGGATTCTGCGGCAGCCCACGCCTTGGGACTGAGTGACAGGAACGCCATTCCGGGCGGAATCATAAAAGCTTTCTGGGAGCCTCCGATAACCACATCCAGTCCCCAACGGTCGATGTCGAGCGGCATGGTGCCGAGTCCCGTGATCGCGTCTACCAGGAAGAGTGCGTCCGTTCGCTTGATCATTTCGCCCATGCTACGAACGTCGTGAGCCGCGCCCGTGGAGGTCTCGGAGGCCTGTACCATCACGGCGCGCACATTATGCACCGATTGCAGTGCGGCTTCCACGCGATCCGGTGTGATGGCGTCGCCATAGGGGGCCTCCAAAACAGTGGCATTCAGCCCGAACGCTTTGGCCAGTTCGGTCCAGCGCTCGCCGAACTTTCCGGCCGAGCAAACCACCACATTGTCCCCGGGAGACAGCAGATTTGTCACAGAGGCTTCGAGCGCGCCTGTACCGGAACAGACCAGAGTCAACACGTCGTTCGAGGTCCCAAAAACTTCTTTCAAATCGGCCAGAACACTCCGATAGACCTTCCGGAAATCTTCTGTTCGATGGTGAATGTCGGAGCCCATCATGGCGTGCAGGGCCTGGGGCAAGAGCGGGGTGGGGCCCGGAGTCAGCAAACGTTGTTTCTTTATATACATGGTCGGGATAAGACCTAAGGATAGCAAACGGATTCTTCAGCAAGCAGTTAGGTTAGTGGGGCCCTATCACTACTAACTCGATTTCGCGATCAGGACTAATTCGATTTCGCGATCAGGTCCGAGATGGCTGCGGAAAATGCATTTAGGAAATCCTTGCCCCCATGCAGGAGATTCTCCTTGGTCATGCAATCGGCCACAATGTCCGGATAAACGCCCGTGTTCTCGATGTACGTGCTGGCGGGAAAATCGGGGGTTTGGACTGGGCGGCCGCGCGTAACGAAGGTCCGTGTAACTCGCGTGGAAGCTTCCGAATACGTTGTAGCGTTATAGCTGGCTGGATTGCCGCCGCCACCGTCGGTTCTGGTCCCAAAGATCGTAGCGCGGTGCTCATCCTGCAGGATCATGCTGAAAGCCTCCGCGGCGGAAAGCGTAAAGTTGTCCGTCAGCACCAGGATCGGCTTTGTATAGGCGCTATTGGTCCCCTTGGCGTCCGTGGCAGGCGGGATATTCTCAAATACCGGGCCGCAGATAGGCAGGTTGCCGGTGCGGCCGCGGTTTTCCGACAGGGCCTGCTGAACTTCCTGGAGGTACGCTGCGTACAGATCAGTCACCCATTGATCGGCCTTGGCGTTTTTCGCGGCCGTAAGCGAGCTCGAGAAAGCGTTGACCCAAAAACGAGTTGCCCGGATCTCATACGCAATGCTGCGAAATGGAGCCGGAATGAGAGACCGCTCCAGCGACTCTGTGTAGCACAAGCTGCCTCCGCCATTCCCCATGACATCGATGACCAGGCCATCGGTGTTCTGCTGAAAAAAAGCGATCTCGGCCTGAAACTGCTGGAGCGCCACCGTCGTGCTGGAAGGGGACATCGTCGGAATGCGAATGAAGCCTACCGTCTTTCCGTTGACTATAAATGTTCCGGAAAGAAACTGATCCGTCCTCGCCGCCCCCAGCCGCGATTTGAATCCGGGTGGCGGATTGTACACCGGGAACGGGGAGCCGAAGGGGAACAGAGAGCCGCCTTCTTCAGCCTGCATCATCTGCAGTTCGGCCAGCGGTCGCATGTAGTCGGACACCGCTTGCTCTTCACGCTCTGCCGGAGGACCATCCCACCCGCCCCATGGATTGGCGGTCTGTTGGCCGGTTTCCGAATCAGTCAGCAATCCAAGCTGTTGGCGCGTAACCGCCCGGCCTCTGCGCTTGCCCTTCATTGGAGCTAAATCTTTATGTTTTGTGGAAGTTGTTCCGGGGCTTGGGACTAAACCCTCAGAAAGCAGTGGCGTTCCCGATTTGTCCCAGGGAATCGAATAGGTCTCGGTGTTACCGTTTTGACGGAGCACCACTAGCGAGGCGTTATCGTCGATGAGCGGCGCAAAAGGATACCATGCTTGAAAACGGTCCACCATTACGTTGGCAGCCAGGCGACGGCGGCTGGTCGGGTTGGCAGAACCATTCACCGCATAGGGGATTAAAGCAACGATCCAATCCTGCGCACTCTTGCCATCGATAGAAATCAGTTCGTCGCCTACCTGAAAAGGATACGTCTTAAAGGGCAGGTAAGAACGGTCGATAGCATCGATTAGAACTTTGCTGTCGTAAATATCGACACCGAGATGCAGGTACGCGTCGAAGTCCGACGGCAAACTGAATCCGTTATGGCTGTCCTGCAGGCTTGCGACATAGCGGACGCAAATGTCATAAAACGACAGGTCGTCTTTGGAGCCCTTAACCTGGTCCAACCAAGGTTTGAGGTCAAGCGCATCAAACCCGATGACGTCCCGTTTCCACTCGTAGGGCGCGTAATTCTTGGCATAAAGCGCTGCGAGTTGTTGAAAGTCGGCCGCTTTTTGTTCCTGGGTCAGTTGCGCCGCCGCAGTTGCGGTGAAATACACGAATATCGCAAACCGATAAAAAGGTTTCATAGTTTATTTCAGAAATTCCCTGGAGTCTGATTATACACAGGCAGTTACTCTTTCGGAGCGATGCCGAGCGCCTTCATCTTGCGATACAAGTTGCTGCGTTCCAGGCCCAGCACTTCCGCGGTACGAGTGACGTTGCCCTTGGTTTCTTCCAATTTTTTCAGGATATACTCACGCTCCGCCGCGGCGCGGACTTCCTGCAAGCTGCCGAAGCGCTCGGCGGGACGCTCAAACACGGCTCGCTTCGACGGGTTCAAAGGGATGTGGCGGGCATCGATGCGAACCTGCGGATTCATGATTACGATACGCTCCATCAGGTTGCGGAGCTCCCGAACGTTGCCTGGCCACTGGTAATCGATCAAAACCTGATGAGCCTCTGGCGTAAGCTCTTTCGGCTTGCGCCCATAGGCGGTGGTGAACTCGCGAACAAAATGTCCAGCCAGAACCGGAACGTCCTGTCTGCGCTCTCGCAACGGAGGAACGTAAAAGGGAATTACGTTTAGACGGTAGAATAAGTAGTCCCGGAAATTGCCTCGCTCGATTTCATCCTCCAGGTTCTTATTGGTGGCGGCAACCACGCGGGCATCTACCTGGATCGATGTTTCGGCCCCGACTGGCTCGAAGCGTTGCTCCTCCAGAGAACGCAAAACCTTCGCCTGGGTCTTGAGGCTCATGTCGCCCACCTCATCAAGAAAAAGGGTGCCGCCATCAGCCTTCTGAATTTTGCCGGCTTTGTCTTCGTGCGCTCCGGGGAATGCGCCTTTGCGGTGGCCGAACAACTCGCTCTCAATCATGTCTTCGGGAATGGCGGCGCAATTGATTTCGACGAATGGCTCCGATGCCCGTGCGCTGATGTCGTGAATGGCGTGAGCAACCAGCTCTTTCCCGGTCCCACTCTCGCCGAAAATCAAAACCCGTCCGTTGGTGGCGGCCATCAGGGCAAGCTGCTGGCGTAAAGCTCGCATGGGAACGCTGTCGCCGATGATGTTGTAGCGGCCCTTGCCATCCCCTTTTAAGCGTTGTACTTCGGCCTCGAGCCGGCGTTGTTGCAGACCGTTTTTCACCACCACCATGACTTTCTCAATGGTCAGCGGCTTTTCGAGAAAGTCGAAGGCGCCCAGTTTGGTGGCCCGAACGGCGGTCTCGATCGTGCCGTGGCCCGAGATGATCACCACCACAGGCCGGTCTGCAAACGGGATCTCCTGGATACGGCTCAGCGTCTCGAGCCCATCCATGCCGGGCAGCCAAACGTCTAAGAGGACCAGATCGTAACTGTTTCGGCCGAGTTCTTCCAGACAACTCTCTCCGCGGTCGACGGAGTGAGCCTGATACCCCTCGTCTTCCAGAACCCCGGAAAGCGACTGCCTGATCAGCGGTTCGTCGTCGACGATGAGAATGCGGGAATGCTTCATGCGCTCAGACTAGGCGGGTACTTCGGCCGTCATCATGATCTCACCATTCGGAAGCGCAACGGTGGGGACGTCCACGGTGAATCGTGCACCGGAAGGAGCGTTATCCTCAACACGAATGGCGGCATTGTGATCGGCCAGGATTCTGTTCACGATTGCCAGGCCCAATCCGGTACCGCGACCCTTAGTCGAGAAATAAGGCAGAAACAACTTTTCTTTATCATCGCGG
>JBBSHP010000021.1:0-15427 GCA_038232555.1 Bryobacterales bacterium | reverse complement strand
GCTCTCATCGGGTGTTTCGACGCCAAGTACACATATGGTTTCTGGCGGCCCGTGACGGCGATTCCAGCGGGCGGCGGCAATTCCGATTTGCAGGCGGATTCCGCATGGCTCCCGCTGGCTGCGACCCCGAGTCACCCCGAATATCCGGCGGCGCACGGCTGCATCACTGGGGCAGTCTCGACTGCGATGGCAGGCTACTTTGGCACAACAAAGGTTCACGTCGTAATGGATAGTACGGCGTTTCAGGACGGCGTGCACACTCACACGTTCGAGGATACGCGCGACTTCCTGGACGAACTATTCTGGGCGCGGTTGTATGCCGGCTTTCACTTTTATCACGCCCTGAATGCTGGGAGCGATCTAGGCACCACGATCGCGCGCGCGATGCTGCGGACTCACTTTGGGCCACAGGGATCAAGCGTGGATCTCGGTAGCCAGAAAGATCAGACCAAGTAGCTTGGCCTGGTGGTGGAAAAATCATAACAAGGGGGAAAGAGCATGATTCGAAGACGCAATATCAGTGCTATTACGCGGTTCGCCGCGGTGCTCCATTCCGCGAGAACGCGGTGGGCCACAAGGAGGAAGCAACTAGTGGAATCTCATCGGTATAAAGGGACTGGGCTCGTTTTCGTCGCGGCGTTGATCCTCGTCGGTCCTTCTCCCGCAAATAGCGGGCAAGAGGTTTCGGAGAGGTCCGCCCTCAACCCTGCCCTGGAGTGGAACCAGATCTTCATCGACACGCTCATTGCGACGAATACGGCGAACTCGTCGAGTCAGCGGCTCGGAGCGATCGTGCATACGGCGATCTTCGACGCCTACAACGGCATCGAACAGCGCTACAGACCGATTTTCGTACACGGCAGCGCCCCCAGCGGGGCGTCGCGCCGAGCGGCTATCATCGCTGCCGCGTACACGGCCCTTGTGGACCTCTTCCCGTCCCAAAAACCGGCGCTGGATGCCAGCTATGCGACTTCTCTGGATGCGCTGGGCGGCGAGGACGACAGCCACCGTTCGCGTGAACGCGGAATCGCCTGGGGGACCGAGGTTGCGCTGAGGGTGCTCGCCTGGCGCGCGAATGATGGATTCAACATCAGCTACCCTCCGTTCACCGGAGGGACCGCTGCCGGCCAGTGGCGGCCCACGCCGCCGGCGTTTGGACCCATGAGCGCCCAGGGATTGGCATTCACCGACATGTTCGTCCTAATCGGCAATACCCAATTCCGACCCGGACCGCCGCGCAGTCTGAGGGACCCAACCTACACCTCTGATTTCAATGCCGTGAAGACGCTCGGCCGCAGGACCGGATCGGCGCGCACAGAGGACCAGACGGCGCTCGCTGTGTTCTGGGAAGGGAACGCCAGCGTCCATTGGAATCAGGCTGCGAACCAGATTGCGCGCGCCAAGCAACTGTCCATTTCCGAAAGTAACCGGCTGTTCGCGGTACTGAACATCGCGATGGCCGACACGGCGTTCACCATCTGGAGCGCTAAGCGATTCTATGCCTCCATTCCGATGGAAGTGACTTGGCGGCCAGTGACTTCAATCCCGCTCGCAGGCACCGGCAATCCGGATACTGTTGCCGATCCGGATTGGCTGCCGCTCATCAACACGCCGTCGCATCCTGAATATCCTGCCGGGCACCCCGGCCTCAACGGCGCCGCTGTGACCGTTCTCCTCAGTTACTTCGGGCCACAACAGACCTTTACGTTGACGACCGCCGGTCAGCCGAGCCGCACGTACATCATCATTTCGCAAGCACGCTCGGACGGCAATAACGGCCGCGTCTGGGGCGGCATGCATTACCCGAGCACAGTCGAGATCAGCGACGGCGTAGGCCGGGCGATCGCCAGCTACGTCAATCAAAACTCGATGCAAGTGCTGCACCGCTCGCATCATCGTGACGATCCGCACCGGAGAGAATGACGAACTAGAAGTGAGCGGGTTCCATGCATAGAACCTCATTTCACGTGTCACGTAACGTAGGTTGTCCCTAGACAAACGATAGGAGAAGAAGCCAATGAATCGAAGTTTCATTGCAGTAGCTGGGGCCATGGTTGCCTTTGCCGGGACTGTGGCTGGTAAGTCCATTACGGTGGTGGGGACGGGCGACCCAAAGGTGGACATTCCGGCCGTTCAGGCCGCCGTCGATCAGGGCGGCCGGGTGGTCCTCAAGGGACACTTCTCTTTCGACGCGCCCCCAACCGTAGCCGAGAAGCCCAGCATCGTTGGCGTAGTGGGTACAGTCCTGGTTTCGAAGGCCGTCGCGATCTCAGGCGCGCGAGACGATCAAGGTGAGATGACGAGCATTGAGGGCGGAACCCATCCGTTCTACGTTGAAGCTCCGGGAGCCCGCGTCACGATACAGAGGTTGCACTTCATCCACTCAAAGAGTTTTGCAATCCGTGTAGTTGCGGCCACCGGCCTGGTGATCGCCGCCAACAGATTCGAGGGTATAGCGAGTGTAGGGGGTGGTAACGCAGTTGCCATTGCTATCCACACTTCTCCGGGTCCGCCTAGCGCCAGCGCCCCAGGACAACCGGAAAATATCTCCGGGACCCTGTTGATTGAGAATAACGACATTGACGTCCAAGGGACGACGGCTACTAACACCATTGCCATAGGAGTACTCGTATTCGCTGTGGGGAAATCCCCGGATAAAGAGGTGGATGTGTACGTTTCCGGGAACAATATAAGGAACGTCACTGAGCCCGCGATCAATTTTCGAGTTGTTGGCGGGCGAGGTCACGTGGAGCGGAACGTGCTGATAACGGGCGACGTGATAGGTGGGTCGGCGAGCCCGGATGCGATTCGTGTCGTGGGTTCTGGTTCGTATGTGATTGCGCACAATTCGATAGCTTGCGGTTGGGTGGACGGAGGAGCCACAGGCATCAATGTATTTGGCCAGCCATCGCCGTTTACGCCGGAGGCGAGCGCCATCGTCGTGGACAACGATGTCACCATGTCCGCGCCGGAGGGCACGGTCTTCGGCGCTAATAGCGCAGGAATCGAAATCGGGGGCTTCGCTCAGGGCAACTCAGTGCTGAACAACAGGGTTCGAGGACGCGCCAGAGCTGCGCTGGCTGTGATTGTTCGAAACGGGGGAATCCCGGTGAACAACACGTTCGTCATGAACGACCTCACGGGTTTCCAGTCATCGCTCGCTGACATCTTTGTCGACGCGGGCGCAAGCAACACAGTCGTTATTGGACGCCAAGCCACTGTAGAGGATCACGGCAGTGGCACAGTGGTCGTTCCAATCCCGTAAGGATGGTGCCCCGGTTTCACAGAGGCTGAGAATCGGATTGACATACTGACGGCCGCCGTGTCGAGCGGCGTCTGGTGCTGGAAAAACCATAACGAGGAGAAGACCATGATTCGAAGACGCAATATCAGTGCAATTACGCGGTTCGCCGCGGTCCTGCTGGCCGGCCATTGTGCCGCCGTGTATGCGGGAGAGACGAGCGCCGGAAACGCGTTTGGATACGAGTTCGTCGGCCAGGTACTCAATACTTCGCCTACTCAATCTTTGCAGTTTGGATATCTGAGCGCGGTTCGGGGTCTGGACGCGGTCTCCACGACGGGCGGTCCGGTCTCGGAATTGAATGCACTGCTGAGCTTCTACAACGACACCACCACTCAGCAGGTCATCAATAACGGGCCCATCCGCGTGATCAATCGGACCGGGACGGCCACAATTTTCTTCAACTCTTCGGGCGGCGGCGACTTCACCAATCCGGACTCCTTCCGCGCCGGCAAGCCCGTCCAAACCTGTACTCTGCGGCACCAGGTGATCATCGACACTTCGAGCGGCTATTTCACGGTCAGTTTCGAAATGACCATCACATCCCTCCGGGTATTTCAGATCAACGGGAACGGTTACGTGCTCGGCCAGCCGGGCCAGGTTTACCACTGGTCGGTCAACGGCAAGCTGACCCAGCAGGGACCGCCTTCCGCGCACATCGCGGGTTTTGCGTCGGGCAGCAGCGCCGCGCTGGTCTCGGTGGACTGAAATGCGAAGAGCCGAAACGATCGCGCCGGCCGTTCTGATAGCCGCGTTGTATTTTGCCGGGACATTAGCGGCGAAGCCCGTGGTGGCTGGCACGGGCGACCCGAATATCGATGTCCCGGCAGTTCAGGCAGCGGTGGACCGGGGTGGCCGTGTTCTCCTGAAGGGGCATTTCTCTTTCGATCGGCCCCCAACCACACCCGGCGGAGCGACTTATAGCCGTATGATCACGGTGTCCAAGAGCGTGGTGATCTCGGGCATCACCGATGCAAACGGGGAGATGGCCACGATCGAGGGCGGTAACCGGCCATTCCTGGTCGACGGCGGCGATGCCCACGTCACCATTCAGAGATTGCACTTTGTTCGCCCGAGTGCGAACGCGATTTCTGTCTATTCAGCCGCCGGGTTAGAGGTCACCGGGTGCCAGATTGAGAGCGTACTGCCAACTCTGGAGTTTGGGAAAGAAGCGGGGTTGGCCAACCCTCTCTCCAGCGCCATTTTCATTGGCGCTGACCCGCACCCGCCTAACGCAACCTTCCCGGGAAAACCTGAGAATTTCTCCGGAACCTTGGCAATACTCAACAATGACATCGACGTGGGCGCGGTGCCCGGCACCCTGATCCTTGGCGTTGTCGTGTTCGCCGTCGGAAGGTCCCCAGATAAGGAGGTCAACATATATGTTTCCGGGAACAACATCCGGAACGTCACTGAGCCTGCGATCAATTTTCGTGTGGTGGGCGGGCGTGCCTATGCGGAACGGAACGTGGTGACAACGGGTGCCGTGTCGAGTGGGAACGCGGATGCAATTCGTGTCGTGGGTATTGGTTCGTATCTGATTGCGCACAATTCGATCGATTGTGGTTGGGTTGAGGCAACAGCGACGGGCATAGATGCGTTTAGCCAGGCAGCGCCGAATACGCCCGAAGCGAATGCCGTCATCGTGGACAACGATATCACCATGTCCGCGCCGGAGGACATCGTCTTCGGCCCAAGCAGCGCAGCTATCGCAATCAAAGGCCGCTCCCAGGGCAATTCGGTAATGAACAATAGAATTCGAGGCCGCACCACAGCGGGGCTGAGTGTGCTTCAATCCAATGGGGGAATTCCAGGGAACACCTCGTTCGTCGGCAACGATCTGGAAGGTTTCCAGTCGGCGCTCGCCGACGTGTTTATCGACACAGGCGCGACGAACACGGTCGTTATTGGACGCCAAGGCAGGGTAGAGGATCACGGCAGTGGCACGGTGGTGGTTTCAAGGCCCTAAGGGCGATTCAGTTCGCTTCATTTAAGAATCAAAGGCGCAACCCATGATCGAAAATGAACGGCTTTGACGCAGCCCAGTCATGGTAGCGTTGCAACATATTGACGGGCCGTGATTCATTCCAGAGGCTATAGTGAATGGAGGAGTTCCAGGTTCCATCACGGGCCTGTTGCAAATCAATGTGCGCGTGCCTTCGAACGCTGTGACCACCGGCGTTGCGGTCCCCTTCGCGCTGTTCATCGGTCCCCCTTGGACGGTTCAGGTGACGATTGCGCTGGGGTAAGCCGTAAGGAGGAAATTGTCCATGAATATCGACGTACGACGTGCATTGTGGGCAGCATGTATCGCTGTCAGCTTGGAAGGCGTGGGAACCCTTTGGGCGGGGGTGAATGAATGGACTAACATTGGACCGGATGGTGGGGGTGTCCGCACCTTGGTGATTGACCCCGTGAACTCCGGCACCGTTTACGCCTTGACGCAAGGTGGAATCTTCAGGACGACAGATGGAGGCACAAGCTGGCGTGCCACCACTCCTTTGCCGTCCGGCGATCTTCCTGGGGACTCTCCGAAATCTCTGGTCATTGATCCGCGCGCCCCGAGCACTCTGTACGCGGCAAGGGAGGCTGATGGCGTGTTCAAGAGCACGGATGCGGGAGCAACCTGGAACGCGGTGAATTCCGGGCTGGTTGGGCCATTGCCGGGCGTTTGCACGATCCAGCCGTCGGAACCGGTCTGTCAAGACACTCACCCCAGGCTGGCGCGGGTCGCCTACCTGTCCATCGACCCGCAAAGCCCGAGCACAGTTTACGCGGCGTCGGGTTACGGCGGGATATTCAAAACGATGAACGGGGGGACGAGCTGGAATGAAGTGAATTCCGGGCTTCCAATGAATGGTGTGCCATATCTCTCGGTGACGATCGACCCTCAGAACCCGCGCGCATTGTACTCGGCGAGTGGTATCGGCGTATTCAAAAGCACGGATGCCGGAGCAAACTGGCGCAAGGCGAGTTCCGGGCTGCCGTTCACCTGTGTCGGCGCTCCTCTGGTTACGGTGAATCCGCAAGATTCCTCGACACTTCTCTACTCGGATTGCAATGGTTTGTTCAAGAGCACGGACGCAGGTGCAAGCTGGAACCTGGCCAATTCCAGCCTTGCACCAACTTCGTCCTATGTTTTTGATCCGCGCAATCCTAACACGCTTTACGCCGCGACTTGGGGCGGCGTTTTTCAAAGCACGGACGGGGCGGCAACCTGGAATCTGGAGAACTCCGAGTTACAGGGGGTTGTGACGTTGGCGATCGACCCGCAAAATCCCGGCACCCTCTATGCCGGTGATTTCTTTCATCAGAGCGGCGTCTTCAGAAGTATGGATGGGGCAGCGACCTGGATGCCTGTCAACGCCGGGCTGAAGGCGACTTGGATCAGAACCGTGGCGATTGCACCCGAAAACCCGACCGCGCTGTATGCCAATGCCACTCCGGGTGGGTTGCTGAAGAGTACAGATGCCGGAGCGAGTTGGAATCGGGTGAATAGCGGGACGCTGTTGGCTATCGAGCCCCAAGATCCCCTAACACTGTATGCGACTGTTTCCCGGGGGTTAATCAAGAGCACCGACGGGGGAACCACTTGGAATTCGGTAGGCGGGGGATTGCCGCTGGATTTTTGTCATGGCGTTTCCGCCGTTGTGGTGGATCCGCAAAACAGCAGCACACTGTATGGAGCAGTCCGCGTAGCTCCCTGCTCGATGACCCCTGGGGGTGGCGTATATAGGAGCCTGGATGGGGGAGCGACCTGGGCTCGGCTAGAATCGAAGCCGGATGGTGGGGGCGTGAGTGGCGTCGCGCTCAACGGAAAACCCGGCACGGTGTATGCGTGGAATGGAAAAGGACTTTTCCTGAGCAGGGATGACGGCGCGAGCTGGACTCTTTTGAAGTCCGGGAATGTGAATGCTTTCGTGATCGACCCGTCGACTGCGAACACGCTCTATGCCGTAAGTGGCGGCAGGGTGTTCAAGAGTACGGATGGGGGAGCCAGTTGGAGTCAGATAACGGCCGGCCTGCCAACCATCTATCTGAATCTCTCAACCGACTACACCGTTTCGAGCCTGGTGATCGATCCGCGAGATCCGACCACGCTGTACGCGGGCACTCACGCCGGTGTCTTTCGAACCACGGATGGGGGCACAAGCTGGGATGCCGTGAACGCCGGGCTGACCGCGCTCTCGATTGCTACGCTGGCCTTGGGCCCACGGGACGCCCACACCCTGTACGCAGGGACCAACGGCGGACTGTTCACGATTACGTTTTCAAACTGAGTGAGCGGATTCCCTGCGAAATCTGATACCATTCGACAACTCATGAGAAAACTGGCGCTGTTGCTCTTATTTTGCGGACTCGCTTGTGCCGAGACGAAGAAGATTCTGGTAGTCGGCATGGAGGATGCCATCCCCGCCCTGCAAAGCGTGTCTCCGAACGTTAAAGTGGTGGCCGGCGAGCGCAGCAAGTTAGTCGAACAGATCGTCGACGCGGATGCCATCTTCGGCACGATCAGTCCTGAGTTGTTTCGAGCCGCCAAGAAACTCAAGTGGGTCCAGACCTACAGTGCGGGCGTGGAAACGTACCGGTTCCCGGAGTTCACGAACAGCAATGTCGTCCTGACCAACTGCAAGATCATTCAGGGGCCGGAAATAGCCGATCATGCTCTCGCCATGCTGCTCTCTCTCACTCGCCAGTTGCATCAATTGATTCCGGAAAGGACTTCGGAAGAGTGGCAAAAAGGCAAGTATCATCCCATCGAACTGCGTGGTAAAACAGCAGTCGTCATCGGTATAGGCGGGCTGGTTCACAGATCGCTCAGCGTGCCAGCGCTTTCGGGATGACTGTGATCGGAGTAGATCCCAAGGACATCCCCTTCAGTCCTTATATAAGCAAAGTGGTGACGCCTAACCGGCTGGATGACGTTTTACCGAAGGCTGATGTCGTTTTCGTATCGGCCCCGCACACCCCCGAGAGTGAAGGAATGATGGGGAGCAAACAGTTCAACGAGATGAAGAAAGGGTCCTACTTCATCGCAGTCTCGCGAGGCAAGCTGTACAGTTCTGAAGCTCTGGTGAAGGCGCTGGATGAACAACGTCTGGCGGGGGCAGGCCTGGACGTCACCAATCCCGAACCGCTTCCCAAGGGGCACGCACTGTGGAAGTTCCCGAACGTCGTGATCACACCGCACATCGCAGGGGAATCGGACGGAATCCAGGCGCGCCGGGTCGAGTTGATGAAAGAGAATATTGCGCGCTTTGAGAAGGGCGAGACTTTGTTGAACGTGGTGGATAAGGTGAAAGGCTATTAGGATACTGAGGCGAGTGCCGGGGTGGATGGCACTACAACGCTGTGCGGAGTGTGGTCGAAGAGATAATTCCATAGAGAGCATCCGGAGCCAGGTCTGCGCCATTCGGCCAACACACTACTCCAAATTCATCTATTCCGACCTGAGAGAAAAAAGCGGGGTCGCGAAGTGGTTCGAACACGTGCCCGAACAGCCGTGACGAAAGATCAACGGTGCCGCTGAGCCCATCGGCGAAGTCGATCTGGAGCGTGTGTCCCTGACCGGGGCTGACGCGAAGCACTCGATACATTTCATTTACTCCAGCGGCTGAATCGGGCTGAGCGGTTTGTGCTCTTGTGCCTAAATCCAATTGTCTCGCAGTGCTTGCTTATGCAGCCCGGCCCAATCCAGGACAAGTTCAAGGGCGCGGCGTGGAAGCTTTCCTTCAATGACCTGCAATGTCTCGATGGCGATCTTGGCCTCGTGCTCACCATAAATCGCATGGAAGTGCGGCGGCGGGTGATCGTCGTAATACATTCTGACAACGATTCCAAAAAACATGCTGAGCGTGGGCATTGAGGTAATGATTGTACTTTGTTTGCAGTGCGTCGCTGCCCGGCAGTCGTGGGTGGGAGCCGAACTACGGCCATTGAGCGCGGATGTTCTGAGATCATCGTGCGGCCGCTACACCAATAAGGTGCTCCAACCAGCCATAGCTAAGTTCTCCTTGCAATCGCACGCAACCACAAATTCCGACGCACCAGAGCAAATCGCCCGATCATGGTTCCAGTCGCGCGCAAGTTGATCGATAGCGCGTCGTCGCGGGCTGGAATTCCTTAACGTCGTGATCAGTCCGGATGGTGAGCAGAATTCCTGAGATCATCGCTGCGCCCGCTCCACCAATTAGGCGTGAAAGAACTCAGTTCCGCCGAACGGGCAGTCCGCCAGAAGTCGATTGACCAGGCTCTTCTCCAGATGGACAAGCAGTTCGGAAAGGGCTCTGTTCTGCGTCTGGGATCGCGGAATGTGCTGCAAGTCAACGTCATACCGACGGGCTCTATTTCGCTCGATTCAGCTCTCGGTGTCGGCGGGCTGCCACAGGGCCGGGTGGTCGAAATCTTCGGACCCGAATCCTCCGGTAAAACAACTCTCGCCCTGCATGTCATAGCGCAGACGCAAAAGTCGGGCGGCACGGCAGCTTTTATCGATGCCGAACATGCTCTGGACCCGACCTATGCACGCAAGCTAGGGGTGGACATCGAGAACCTGATTGTGTCGCAACCCGACTACGGAGAGCAGGCACTCGAAATCACCGGCTCGCTGGTGGCCTCGGGAGGCGTCGACGTGGTGGTTATCGACTCGGTGGCAGCGCTCGTGCCTAAAGCGGAACTCGACGGCGAGATGGGAGACAGCCACATGGGCCTGCACGCCAGGCTGATGTCCCAGGCTCTTAGGAAATTGACCGGCAGCGTGGCCCGCACCAACACTCTGATGATCTTCATCAACCAGGTGCGGGAGAAGATTGGCGTGATGTTTGGAAATCCTGAAACCACCACCGGCGGAAGGGCCTTAAAGTTTTACTCTTCTGTGCGAATCGAAGTGCGCCGCGGGGCTGCCATCAAGGACGGCGATACCGTGGTGGGCAATCGCACCAAGATCAAGGTTGTCAAAAACAAGGTGGCTGCGCCTTTCCGCGAGGTGGAGGTAGACATCCTGTACGGTATCGGCATCTCTCGTGAAGGCGATCTGCTGGATCTGGGGGTCACCAACGGCTTGATTGAAAAGAGCGGATCGTGGTTTAGCTTCCGCGGGAACCGGATCGGGCAGGGCCGGGAGAATGCCAGGACCTATCTGATTGAGAATCCGGAGACGTACAACCTGATCGAGACCGAACTCCGAGGAATAATCTCGCAGCAGACCGACGCCGCGCCCGCTCCAACCGGGGTCGAAACCAAGAGCGCCGGCTCCGAGCAGTTGCGAATCGTCAGCGTAGCGTAGTCAGCCGAGCCACTCCGAAACCACTAAAATTGCGGGTTCCAAGTGTTCCAAGCCTCTCAAAAGCCCGTCCGGTAGGCGTTTGGGAGTCCGCCCCAGAAAAAATACCCGAAAACCTGCGTATTTTCCTGCTTTCCCCTTTACTTCCGCACGTTTTTTCCCGTATGATTTAGTAGCAAACAATCCAGCACGGTTTTGTTTTAGGGCCGTGGTGTTCGGGAAACCAAAGGAGATCCACAATGGCAGCACCAACCAAGATGACACAGTCGCAGATGGTCAAAGAACTGGCCGAGATGACTGAATCCAACGCAAAAGTGGCAAAGCAGTTCATGACGAGCTTCGCGGAGCTAGCTGTCCGCGAGACTAAGAAGAGCGGCATGTTCGTGATTCCGGGAATCGGGCGTCTGGTGCGTGTCGACCGCAAAGCCCGGACCGGCCGGAATCCGGCGACCGGGGAAGCGATCAAGATCCCGGCCAAGAAGGTGGTGAAGTTCCGGGTAGCCAAGGCTGTGAAAGACGCGATCGTTCCACCCAAGAAAAAGTAGAGTCGCAAATACTAAACCCCGCCCGGAGCGCTCTAGCGGCGCACCCTGGGCGGGGTTTGTATTTCGATGTCGATCTAGATTGGCTTCTCCGTGCAAGCCAAACCAGGAAGCCTTACGCCTGCTTCTTTTCGTCGACGGGCTCTTCCTCATGCTTCAAGGCATTCTTGAAATTCTTAATGCCTTCGCCTAAACCCTTCGCCACCTCAGGAATTTTCTTACCGCCAAAAAGCAGAACGGCGACACCTAAAATGACTAAAAGCTCAGGCAAGCCGATGGACCTTAGCATATGGCCTCCTTGGTTGCTACTCTCCCATTGTAACCCAAAGCGTTATGCCTAAACGGAAAAAGGTAGGCAAGTTCGACCAAAAGAAGGAAGTCCGCGCCATTGCACGGGAGCGGATAGGGACGGTGCCTGGGTCGCGTGTCCTGGACGAGAAAGCGCAAAGGAAAAAGCCGAAGTATAGGAAGCCCAGTATCGACGAAGACGGTCCAGCTTGAGGTTTATCGATTAAACAGCCCGCCGATCATGGCGAACAGCAGCGGCAGCAGCCAGGCTGGCGTAATCGCAAAAAACGCCTTGGATTTGGACGAGTGGGTCAGGTAAGCCAACCCGAGCGCAAGCACGACCAAGTACCAGATTTCAAAGATGGAGAAAAAGTGCACGATTGCGAAGAGCACTCCCTTTATTCCCGGCAGCAGGAGATCCAGCCCGAACGGCGGAGCGAGCTGTTCACTGGTTGTGATCTCGTCGCCTTTCGAGCGGATCACAATATACGACGCGATCGCCTGGAGCAGCGGGATCAGAGCACAAGCCGCCAAAAGTGAGAACACGTCCCGGTAGCAGGGCCTGAGACCCATGACCGAGTACAGCGCTTTGATTAATAGCGCAATCAGTGCGAGCATCCCGATACCAAATATGGGGCTGATGGGCGCAGTGTACTTCGTCATGGTGTGCGTTATCGCTTGGGCCCGCTGCAATTGTTCCGCGGGCATGTTGCGCTCCGCCATCTTGGCGTCAACCAACTGCAGCGCGTACGGCATCATCAGATAGCTGATCGTGATGTACGCGATGGTCAGGACGGCAACCGGCCACACCCACGACCATTTGCTGGGGACTTTCCGGGCTGTAGTGGAGGGGTCCACAAACACGTTCAACATCCCAATCAGTCCGTCGCTAGCGCTGCCTGTTTGCTCTGACATAATTGTCAATCCCTCGCCGTCATTACGCTAGAATGTTTTGCTTCAGGGAATTATACCTTGCCGTACCGTGTGGGATTAAGTTTCCGAAGAATTGAGTTACTCCACGCCGATCGTGACGGTGTTGCTCGACCGGTCGAGGTACCTGAGGCGAACGGGGAAAGCAGACCCTGGTGCCACACCCGCCGGCACGCGGACGTTGATTTGATTCAGCCCGGCATATCCGGGCGCCCTGCCAAAGTACAAAACTTCAGCCGCGCGTCCGCTGATCGCCACTTGCGGAGGAATCATGCCGCCATCGGCGAGGCCGGTACAGTAAATCTCCAGAGTCTCGCCCGCGACGGCCGGATTGCCGGCGGACACCACCTGCGGCGTTCCCGCGTGCAGAATCGCCCCCTGCCCCTTCCCGTCTCCAGAAAGGGACAATAGCGCAGGAGCGAGCCCCACCACCGTTGGGGTGTAGAGTTCGGCGCTGGCGAACACCTGCTCATCTTTCTGTAATGGTGATCTTAATTGTGAGCCTCCGCTGATTAATACCCGGCCATCGCTGAGCAGCGTGGCTTGGTGAAACACGCGAACCCACTCCATTTTGCCTGCCACGAAAAACGTGCCTGTGCCGGGACTGTAAAGCTCGGCTACCGGAGTACTTCCGAGGTTGGAGAAGCCCCCGGTGATCAGGACCGTGCCGTCCGTTAGGAGTGTTACGGCATGCGAAGATCGGGCGGCGGTCATATCGCCGGTCTGTGTAAACCTTCCCCGAAGAAAATCGTACAGCTCGGTAGAGTTCAACGTGCCGTACCCGGTATCGAAGTCCCCCTCCCCCGGCGAGCCGCCTGTAAGCAGCACCTTTCCATTCAAGAGAAGCGTCGCCGCGCGGCCGGTGATAGTGTCCGGCTTAAAGCTATTACCGAAATAAGCTTCGGCAGTCATGCTGGCGGTGAGACGGAACGTGTTGCTGGCTGGATCGAAGATCTCGGCGGCGGATTCCGAGGCGATCAAGACCGTGCCGTCGGGCAGCAGGGTGGCCCGAGTGTAGAGCAGTCCCGCCGCTCCCGCTTCGGAGCGGGCCCCCGTATCGGCATACGGTCCGGCCAAGCTGAATCCCTGCGTCGAGGGGTCATACAGCTCTGGGTTGGCCGCCTTTGAGCAGCAGGTCGATTCTGTATTGCTGCCTCCGGTAATCAGAACGTTCCCGTTCGTAAGCAGGGTGGCCGTGTAGCCGGCTTGTCCGTCGATCAAGTTGCCGGTGGCCGAGACGGTCCCCGTGGAAGGATCGTACAGCTCCGCATTGCGTGTGTAATGAAACATCTTGTCAGAAGGATCGGTCAGCATCCGAAAGGCTTCGATGAGCAGGACCCTCCCATCCGGGAGCAGGGTGGCCGAACCGATGAACTTCGACGCCGTCAGGGCTGCGGTCGGTGTAAAGGTCCCCGTGGACGGGTCATACAACTCCACGGTCGCCGAGCCTCCCCCGGCGATCAGGACCTTGCCGTCAGGAAGCAAGGTAGCTGTATGGCCCGTACGGGGCGTCGTCATGCTGCCTGTCGCCGCGAACGTGCCTGGAGGTTGAGCCGTCACAATACCGGACATAAGCAAGGCAAGAACAAAGCAGGTCTTCATTGGTCGTTTTCTCCCACAACGTTTTGCAAACCGATCGTGACTGTGTTGCTCGATCGGCCAAGGTAGGTCAGGCGGACTGGAACCGCAGACCCGGGCGCAATGCCGCTGGGCACGCGAAAGTTGACTTGATAATATCCGGGGTAAGCGGGAGCGGCCCCGTAATACAGCACCTGTGCAAGTCGTCCGCCAACGATAACCTGAGGAACGATCACACTTCCGTCAGTCAGGCTGGTGGTATACATGGACAGCGCCTCTCCGGCGACGGCAGGGTTGCCGGCGGCAGCATTCTGCCCGGTTTGCGCGTGCCAGATGGCGCCCTGCCCCTTCCCCTCACCCGATGTAAAGAACAACACGGGCGCGGGAACCAGTACGGCCGGCGTGTAGAGTTCAGCGCTGGACATACCGTTAATCGAGCTGCCCACACGGTTGAAGCAGCCGCCGGTGAAGGCCTCACCTCCCGTGATCAACACTTGCCCGTTGCTGAGCAGGGTCGCCGTGTGAGCAATCCGAGCCGAGGCCAGGCTGCCGGTCGTCGAGAATCCGCTCGTTGCTGGATCGTAGATCTCGGCGCCTACAAGAGGGGGCTGCATGCACCCGGATACACCTGCCCCGCCCGCTACCAGAACTGTGCCGTCGGGTAGCAGAGTAGCCGAGTGGTCTTCCCTGGGGGTGGACATGCTCCCGGTACTGGCGAATATTCCCGCTGCGGGGTCGTACAATTTCGCGCGGTTGACGTTGCCGAAACCATCACTGCCGCCGGTAAATAAAACCGCACCGTTCAGAAGCAACGTCCTATGGGGGACTCCCAAAAAATATCCGAGCGCTCCGGTGAGATTGAACGTGCCAGTGGCGGGATCATAGATCTTGCCACCGGAAAGGGAATCATAAGGCACTAATAGAACCTCGCCGCCGGCAAGCACGACGGGATACCAATAAGAAGAAGTGTAAGGGTCTTGCGAGTAGTCTTGGCCCGGCCAGTTGGCGACGGGACTGGAGGTTCCCGAGACGGGATCGTAGAGTTCCGCGGCCTTATAGCGGATGAGCAACACTCTGCCATCGTTGAGCAGAGGGGAGTCCGCTGTGACGATCAAGACCTTGCCATCGGGGAGCAAAACAGCACCGGGGAATTTGCTGGTGCTGTCCGTCGCCGTGAAAGTTCCGGTAGCTGGATCGTAGAGCTCATCATGATCCGGCCTAACACAAGCGGAGCCGATAACGCAGGCTGTAAACCCTCCGGCAATCAAAACCCTGCCGTCGGAAAGCAGCGTGGCAGTGTGGCGGGCACGGGGCGCTGTCATGTTGCCCGTTGGCGTGAACGTGCCTGCGGATTGCGCGTAGGCAAATGCTCCCAACATGAGCAGCAGAACAACAAATCTCGGTTTCATTTATGCCTCCCAAGAATTACTGCAACCGATCGCGACTGTGTTGCTCCACCGGCCAGGGGACAGGCGGGCTGGAACAACAGACCCGGGCGCAATGCCG
>JBBSHP010000020.1:0-15496 GCA_038232555.1 Bryobacterales bacterium | reverse complement strand
GGATCTCCTGTTCTTCGACTCTTCCGCACAACCCGGCCTGGTCACCCATGTAGCCATCCTGGAATCGCCAGGAACTATGATCCACGCGAATAATTCCTCCGGTTTCGTTCGCAGGGACGCTTAGACGGACGACTACTGGGGCAATCACTTCCTGTTTGCCAGGCGTTTTATCCAGCCGGAAGCTGCCACCCCAATCAGTGATGTCCAGCCTCTCGATACCATTCCGCCCAGGTTGGAGCTTGCCACTCTCCGGAGCAACGCGCGACGAGTGGTCTATCCACGAGTGGTCTATCAAGCAAAGCCGAAACACTGGCGTGCCAAAGCCGCGCGAACAACTGTGCGTGGCCGGGGCATTCACTCAAACCACAGGGTGTCTTTGAAGCGCTCACGGGCCGGCAATTCTCGTCGGATCGGCTTACACACCAGAGCACATGGACGTCGGAATGCTAAGCGGTCCGCGCGATCCTAACTCCCGGACGGTCACTGCTGACCAGACTCTATCCATCGAGATCACTTATCGGCATCGAAGAACAGCGCTGGCGAGACGTGGAACCGCTGCGAGAGCCGCCGGATATGTCCTTTTGAGAATTCGCGTTTTCCGCGCCGCACCTCTGAGACTACGCCTTCTGAGCCAAAGACATCCAACAGGTCCTTCTGCCTCAGGTTGTTTGCTTCCATCAGATGCTCAAGAATCGCTCGCGGCGTCGCAGGCTTGAGCCGGTAGCGCTCCTCTTCGAACTTTTACTACCAAAGCGGTATCAAATCAGCCAGGGCCGCTTCTTCCGCCGGCAACCGAGGTTGACCATCTAGCGATCCCAATACTTCCACGTATTGATCATTCTGCTTTGCCGTCTGAATGACCCTGGGAAGAGTCTCCGACAGCAATTTCGCGTAAGCACTGTGCTCCATCTCACTCATTTCTCCACCTCCCTTTGCTGTATCCATCATGCTGTATTCATCGCGCCACCCTTTCCCGCCAAGTCCCGAAAAGGGCAGTCACACGCGCCGGAAGTATATCTTGGCAATAATATACTTGACTGACTAAGCAAACCGGGATACGCTTAAATCGGCGTGACAGGCCGGATCACGGCGTTATTGGATCAAACAAGGGACCGGGCGACGGGTGCTTCTCCGGTGGCACTATCGCTGATTCGTGGGGCTTGCAAACCTTCAACCCGAACGTCTCGTAGAGGATTTCGCTTTGCTTGATAATAGGTCCGTCATACGTCAGAAATTCCTCGCAACTCTGGCTGATCGCCGAAGCGATATGAATGGCGTCTGCCCCCTTGAATAACCCGCCATGAACCCACATGAGGTCTCTCGCTTGTTCCCCGACGAGGATGGTATCTTGCACCAGCACCACGAACTGCCCAGAAGTAAGCAGAATCTTGAAATACTCTTTTAGATCATCAGAAAGTATCCGCTGCCCATCCGGGCCGCTAACGCACTGGCATTCAGCGATGGACAGAGAAGATGTATACAATTCCAGTTGTCCGTCGTAAGCAGATTCAAGTAGTGCCCGAGTAAAGAGTACGTCCCGCTCCCGTTCTGGCTTGTGTTTGCCTATAGTGAAACCTGCTGCTTCGATAAAGCAACAGGAATCCATGTACCCTTTTCTGATGTTCTTAGCTGCCACGGATCCTGAATGAGTCTATGTGGCTCTGCGTGTCGCCACCTGCAATTCCTGGAGCGCAACCGATGAATCTTTCCAGAAATTCCTTTCCAACGCTGGGAGCGACATCGATATGGTCTACGTCTATAGCTTCAATTTTTCGACTCAGCGTGTCGGTGATCGAGTACCCGTAAACGTGCACAACCGCCCTGCGGTGTTTGAGCGCCTCGGCAAGTTGATCGTACCGATTGTCCCGGTAGTTGCAAGTTATGAGATTCTTGGTAGACAGTTCGCGCAACTGAAAGTGGGGTTGATCGGCCTCGATAAATACGGAGTGAATTATTCCTTGGGCCGAGGCACTAGCTTTGACTCTTCCGCGAACTGACTTCTGAATAGAATCAGCGATTTGTTTCGTAAGCTGATACCACTGGACTGGAAGGTCGATTTCAGAGTATTCAGATGGCTGAACTGTTTGTTCAACGCCGATTTCAACCGCCTCGTCAGGATCTATCGGGCCTGCTATTTTAGCGTACTGATTTCTCGTCTTACGGGAAACTCTATCATCTGGGCGATTCAGGATTACGTTGGTCGCGCTTTCGTTAAACTGTCGAGATTTGTCCTCTTCGACTAGAGAGTTTGTGACGGCCGAGAATCCCAAAGAATGCGTTTCTTTGAACTCGACCCCTTGCCATCCATCGACTTCTAACCCAAGGTCTTTGGAGAGGTCTTCCAAGAATTGAGAAAGCTCACCGATTATTTTCGGCAGCTTTCCCAGGGGGACGCCGCGCCGTCCTCTGTTCAACAAAACCTGAACTGTGATTTGCTTGGCCAAGGCACTGCCGCACTGCTGCTTGAAAATAGGTAGTTCTATCCGCTCATCTTTCGGCTCATGTTAGTTTACCGCTTTGTTGGCTTACTGCGCTTGCGCCCAGGTGCGTTCGGATCGCCTTTGCGCGGGGATGAATCCTTAGCGGCCTTCACCATCTGATCCAACTCCGCTTTTGGCACTGCGATCAGCTTTTTCATCACGTCTCGGAAGTGCTGGAACGACGGCGTTGAATCGAATGAGGCGGGCTTCACATCCGTAGTCTACTCCTTGCAACAGGCGTTTTTTATCTTCCCTCCCTCGAATTCTCCACAAGATGGACGTAATTTACCGTGCCATCGTGCGCAAAAGAGCAAAGAACCTGTCCGTGTATGCGGAGATGATCTCCTGTTTTAGGTAGTCCGTGCGCTGATTCCAAAACCTGAACCGGAATGTCTCCACTAGTGTCGGTGAGCGTGTAAAACATTAATCCAGCTTGAACTTCGGATACATTTCCAGTCAGGGTTATCTCTCGGCCGCATATTCTACGCTGCAAGGGCTGAGCGCCAATGTCTCTTTTCGCGTCCTTGATACTGCCTACGTAATACTCTGTGTAGTAAATCAATCCCCAGGCCGTAAGTCCTACAAAGAGCATAATTGGGACCATGACAAAGAGTGCGTTTCTTATTCGTGTGGGCAGCGTCGGCTGCGAGGTATAGTTCCCGAACATTCTAATGCGCCTCCCTTAGGACTTTCCGTGCTTTCCCGCGCCCCTGCCGTGGTTTCAGAAGGGGAGCGCCTCTGATGAACTTGGTTGTTCTGCTTTAGTCTTCCCGATCAGTTCATCGTAGGTGATGCGCTTGCCGACGATCTGCTTCATGACCGTAACGAACCGCTCCGCGTCATCCATGCCATTGCGGTAGTTGTAGCGGAACGCCTGCTCATCGCAGTACCGAATCAGGTGGACGGGATCAACGCTGACGTAGGTTCCCTTCAGGGTCCGCTTCAGCAAGCTCCAGAAGTTCTCCATCCCGTTCGTGTGGACTCGTCCATCAACGTAGGAGGTCAATTTGTTCACGAACTCGCGCGTGATTCCTTCCGGCAGATTGTCGTAGGAATTAAAATCATCCGTGTACAGCTTTGATCCGGTCTCCACGTTATCCGCGATGTTCGCATGGACAACATGCTTGTGTCGGCTAGGTGCGACCGCAGCCCGTACTTCTCCGTTTCGTTGAAGTAAGCCGAGAACAACGGCCTTGTCTCCCTTTTGGCTGGACTTTTGAAGGCGAACCTTCTTCGCCTTATGCATGTTCTTAACCTTGCCACCGACGAATGTTTCATCTGCTTCGACCTCACCGCTCAATTTGGTGAATGTTCCGCTTCTCATCGCAAGGCGAACGCGATGGAGCATGAACCACGCGGTTTTCTGTGTGACCTTCAAGGCGCGGTGCACTTCGTAGCTGCTGATGCCGTTCTTGCAATTGGTGACCAGCCACACTGCCGGGAGCCACTTCTCAAGTTTGATCGGCGAATCCTCAAATATCGTTCCGGTCTTCAGCGAGAACTTTACATGATCGTGCTTGCCATAGCATTTCCAAACGCGTTCTTTCGCAAGCCAGATAACCTTATCCGAATTGCAACGCGGACACTTGACCTTGCCATCGGGCCAGCGCAACTCAACCATGAACTGACGGCAATTCTCGAAGTCATCAAAGTGAACGATTGCTTCGCGGAGGCCGTCCGGCGTTTGCTCTGGCTTCTTCATGTTTCAAGTATGCCTGAAAACACCTAGTCTGTCAAATATATTATTGCCTATATCTTTCGTTTCTTCTCTAACGTTTACCGCCGATAAGCCCCATGAGCGGAGAGCCTGGGGTATAAGCTCGGATCAGGCGGAGTGTTCCGCCGATGCACTCAGCTTTCCCGAAGCGACCCTGCCAAGGGCTCCGTTTCCACGGTCTTTGACAATTGAATATTTTGCCTCAAACGCTTCGCCCGTATTGCGTCTGCAGCAACGGGCAACCATGATGCGGACGGCATTCACTGCCAAATGCCGTCCGCAAACACCCATCCGGCTTTGTAAATGGAGGCAACCAAACCAATTGAGCTGGCGAATCACCCCCATGCAAATTGGTGAAAATGCCGTCCGCCTGCCAGAGTTAGCCCGATCCGTCTGCCCCTTCACCACAGGACAAGCTGTGTCACCGATCTCCCATCCCCGCGTCTAACCAACGTCATGAAGTATCAAGTTTCGTTTCGAGAGCGCACGGATGCCCTCGGCAATCCCACGGTAAACCCTCCCGCTTTTGTGGAGCCGGAGTTGATGGACGGCGTCGTGCTCGATGCCACCTTTGTGCAGCGCATTGAGCCCGATAACATGCACTCTCAGGGGGTGATGGACGAAGACGATGCCTTCCTCGCCATCGGCACCGAGATCTGGGAGTACGACGTGGCCGAAGGCCGCGATCAGGAATTCATCGATGCGCTCCAGAATTCTCAGATGGTGATGGAGTACGAAGTGTTGGACGACACGGGTGAGCTCGCCAACCTATAGCAGCTAAACCTTGCGCAACAACAGCGCGGAGTTCTTGCTGCCGAACGCAATGCAGTTCGCTACCGCAAATTCCATCTCCAGTCGGCGTCCCACCTCAGGCACATAATCCAAATCGCACTCCGGGTCTGCCACCTCCACATTGATGGTGGGTGGCAGCACGGAGTCGCGCATGGCCAGCAAAGTCGCCGCCATGCCCGCTGCTCCGCAAGCCCCTTGTGGATGTCCGATCATGCTTTTCAGAGACGATCCCGGCAGACGGGTCGCATGTTTCTCGAACGCCAGTTTGATGGCGCGGGTCTCTACCCGGTCGTTCAGTTCCGTCGCTGTCCCGTGATAGCTTACGTAATCCACCTGCTCGGGGCCGATCCCACCTTCTTCTATCGCCAGTCGCATGGCCCGGGCCGGTTCTTCGCCGCACTCTTCCAGACGCACGCGATGGTACGCTTCGCAGGTGGATCCGTAGCCTGCGATTTCGCCGTAAATCGCAGCTCCCCGGGCCAGCGCTCGCTCCCTTTCTTCCAGCAGGAAGAACCATGCGCCTTCGCCCAGAACAAACCCGTTGCGGTCCTTCGAAAACGGACGCGAGGCGCGCTCCGGGCAACTGTTCCAGGTGGATGCCAGGATCCGCATTAGGATGAATCCTCGCAGGATCAAGGGAGCGATGGGAGCATCCACGCCTCCGGCCACCATCGTATTGATTACGCCCGCTTGAATCTGACGGTAAGCGTAGCCGACCGCGTCCGTTGAGGAAGTGCAACCTGTCGAGATTACGTGACTGAACCCCCGGAAGCCGAACCGCATGGACACTTCGCTCGCCAGAGTGCCGATGGTCGACGTGGGGATCACGTACACGCTGCACTGTTTTTGGAGGCCGCTATAGTAGAGCCGATACTGCTCTTCTGTGAACTCCTGGCTACCGCCGCCGGATCCCACCATCACCCCCACCTCGCGCAGTTCGTCTCGCGACATCGCGCCTGGGTCCAGGCCGGAATCGGTCAGCGCCTCGGAAACCGCTGCGATGGCCAAAGGAGTTACGCGGGAAACATGCGACCTGTCCTTCGGGCTGACATAGCGGGTCTCATCGAAACCCGTGATCTCCCCCGCCACCTGGACCGCAAATTGCGATGCATTAAAGCGACTGATGCGTTTTACTCCACTGATTCCGCTTCGCGTAGCCTCCCAGAAAGCTTCGCGCCCAATACCATTCGGACTAACGGCTCCGATACCTGTAACCACTACGCGTCGCTTCATGTGTGGGGAACATGCTCAGTATAAGGGACAGGATGGTGAATTTGCGGCACACCTGTAATGCGCGTAGCCACTGGATGATCGCCGTAGCTTTAGGTAGAATAAAGACTTCAGCTTCAACCCCCGGTATGCGCCGTTTGAAACCGAGCCGTTTAGGCGGACGTCTGGATGGAATAGCGCAGAGTGGAAAGGAAACCCGTTTTTGATGACGTTCTCCAGGCCTGAGCGCCTGCTATCGATATTGGCGTGCCTGGTTGCTTTCTCGCTGCAAGGCCAACAAACTCCCCCTCAGGAGGCCCCGCCGCCGGCTTCGCAGCAGCCCCCCAAACTTCCGCCGGAGCCGTCTCCTGCCACTCAAATTCCGCCGCGTCCCAAGAATCCTTTTGAGACGGTTCCGGTCGCGCCCGCCCAGCCTCCACCCGAGCAGCCTGCCCCGGCCCAGCCGGCGAAACCGGTACCTGCTCAACCCGTCCCTGCTGCCCCGGTCAAACCCGCGCAGTCCGTTCCGCCGCGAACTCTCCCGCCGGAGGATGTGGTCGAGAGTATTGAATTCCGCGGCTCACGGCGTGTGCCCCAGGAAACCTTGCGGGCCCTGATTTACACCAAGAAGGGCGATCGTTATGATGAAGAACGTTTGCGCCGGGATTTCACCGCCTTGTGGAACACGGGGCGCTTCGACGACATCCGTTTAGAGCGCGAAGCGGGCGCCGCCGGCTGGGTTCTGCGTTTCGTCGTCGCGGAGCGCCCGGTTGTGCGCTCCATCAAATACGAAGGCAACAAATCGGTCACTGTCTCCGAGATTCTCGATCGTTTCAAGGAACGCAAAGTCGGGCTGGTGGTGGAACAGCAGTACGATCCCAACAAGGTGCAGCGCGCTAAGAATGCGCTGCTGGATCTGCTCTCCGAGCGTGGCCGTCAATACGCCAAAGTGAATGAAGAGATCCATCGCGTTCCTCCCTCCTCACTCGAAATTGTGTTCCGGGTTGATGAAGGTCCCAAGGTCAAAGTAGGCGAAATCACGATTGCAGGCGCCACCGTCTTCAGCCAAAGGGCCGTGATTCGCGCCATGCATAATCTCAAACCGATCGGCATTCCCCACTCCATTCTCTTCGAGAATCTCTTTGCGCGTACCTACGATGCCAGCAAGCTCGAAGAGGACAAGAGCCGCATTCAAAACTTCTATCAGGAGCACGGCTACTTTGTCGCTCGTGTGAACGACTCCAAGGTGACCACGCGCCAAGTCATCCCCGGTGGCCTGTATATCCCGCTGATTCACCCCAAAAAACCGGGAACCGTCGCGGACATTAACATCGCAGTCGAAGAGGGCCGCAAGTACCACTTGCAAAAGATCAGCTTTACGGGTGTGAAGTTTTTCCGCACCCCGGAAGCTCTGATGCGTCCGCTCTTTCAAATGGCCGAAGGGGATGTCTTCTCCACCGGCAAGCTGCGCAAAGGACTGGAGAACATGCGCAAGCTTTATGGCGAATTCGGCTTTATCGATTTCGTGGCCGAGCCCTCCTTTGAGCCCCAGCCCAACTCCGATAAGATCGATCTCGCGCTGGCCGTCGATGAAGGCAAGCAGTTCTTCGTCCGGCGCATCGATTTCTCCGGCAACACCACCACGCGCGACAAGGTGATCCGCCGCGAGATGCTGATCGATGAAGGCGACATGTACAATACCCGGCTGTGGGAGTTGAGCGTTCTACGCCTGAACCAGCTCGGCTATTTTGAGGTTCTTAAACCGGAAGAGGCCGCGGACATCAAGCGGGACACCAAGACCAATACGGTGGACCTCACCGTCAAGGTCAAGGAAAAGGGCAAGAACTCGATTCAGTTGAACGGCGGCGTCTCCGGTATCTCCGGCAGCTTTGTCGGCTTCTCCTATGCGACCAACAACTTCCTCGGTCTGGGTGAAACCCTCAGCGTGAACTCGCAATTAGGGGATCGGTTGCGCAGCGTGCAGGTGGGCTTCACCGAGCCATACTTATTCGATAAGCCGATGCAAGCCGGGATCACTCTTTACACCCAGCGGTTCAATTACGATCAGGGGCGGGAAGTGTCGCTGCTCTCCGGCCGCAATCTTATTCCTCTCTTCAACCAGCTTGGCAAAGATAATCTACTAAACTATGTTTCCAACGGATATGGAGCCACTGCGTTTCTCAGTTATCCTCTAAAGCGCAGCTTCGCTCGCTTGGGTTTGAGTTACGGCTACGATATCTCAAATATCACCACGCTCACCACCTCGGCGAATCAGTACTTCAACTTCATCGATTTCCAGGGAATCGGTGGACCCAATTCGCTGAGCGGTATCAAAACGAGTAAGCTGATTCCGTCCTACACCTTCAACACAGTAAACCATCCGATCACCCCGACCGGCGGAAAATCGCTCTTCGCGTCCATTGGCATGGCGGGTTTAGGCGGTAACGTGAACACCATTGAGCCGACCATCGATGCGAAATACTTCCGCGCCGGATTCAAGAAAGGCCATGTGATCGGGATGCACGTGCTGGGCCGCTTCCTGGCAGGGTACGGCGGCAAAGTGGCTCCTCCCTTCAGCCGCTACTACACGGGCGGCGAGAACGATATTCGCGGATTCGATATCTGGGGCATCAGCCCGATCGCGTTTATCCCCAGCGAGGCGCCCGTGAATGTGCTGAACAATGACGGAACGCCCCGCATGCAGAGGAACGGGGACGGGAGTTTTTCCAACGTCACCATGAATATTCCGGTCTACCAGTTGGTGTTCCCGGGCGGTGACACCAATGTCGTGACCAACTTCGAGTACCGGATTCCCATTTTCGGCCCCGTGACCCTGGCTGGATTCGTGGACGCGGGTATTGACAAACTTACTCTGCCGTCGCAACTGAAACTGAATCCGGGCCGGGTAGCCGATTTGAACGCCAAGTTTCCGCAAGCGGGTTTCTCCGGTCGCGCCGTGATCGCGCCCGGCACCCAGAAGATTCGTACCTCTACCGGGGTTGAGCTGCAGGTGCTGATGCCGGTGGTAAATGCTCCGTTCCGGCTGTATTGGGCTTACAATCCAACCATCTTTCAAGGCTATCTGCAGCCGCCCATCGTGGCTGACAGATCGTTCTTCCCCAACGCGGCGACATTCGCCGGGGCGGTCGCCAGTTTCGGCAACCCCGTCCCCTTCTTTGAGAAGCGCTCTACCTTCCGGTTCTCTATCGGCCGGACGTTCTAAAATAGAATAGAATTAAAGACAACATTCAGGAGTTTCACTGTGATTAGAAATGGAATCGCGCCGCTAGTTTTGGCGCTTGTAGGAACCGTTCTTTCCCACGCTCAGGCCGCCATGGGGAAAGTCGGCGTGATTAATATTCAGAGCGCGATCGTCACCACCAAAGACGGTCAAAAGGCGGCTGCTGAGCTGGACTCCAAGGCCGCGCCCAAACGCAAAGTACTTGAGGCGAAACAGAACGAGATCAACAGTCTCAAAGATCAACTGCAGAAGGGCTCCAACGCTCTGAGCGAGACTGCTAAGCAAGAGATTGTTCGCAACATCGACACCAAGACCAAAAGCTTCAACCGCGAAATGGAAGATGCGCAGGCTGAGGTGGAGCAGGATCAACAAAAGGTATTGCAGGATCTGGGCGGCCGGATTATGGCGGTGATCGACAAGTACGCCAAGGACAATGGATTTGTATTAATCCTGGATGTCAGCTCGCCGCAAACGCCGGTGATGTTCGCGTCCAACACCATTGACGTAACCAAGGACATCATCGATCTGTATGACAAAGCCGCAGTAAGCGGGACCACCAACGTGGCTCCCGGAGCCAACCGGCCTCTCCCTGGAAGCTCAACTCCGCCGCGCACCAACCCGGGAGTTACCAGGCCTCCGGCGACCACCGCACCGGCCACGCCGGCCGCCCCTCGTCCCAAGCCCGGCACCTCGAAGTAGAATTACGCCGACTCCGGTCTCAGGGTCAATGGTCGCGCCTGAGGACGCTTGTCCGATTGGGACAACCAAACAACTCCGCAAAGGCAACGTCCTCGACCTGGCAGTAGGCGTTATCATTGGCGCGGCCTTTTCTGGAGTGGTCACTTCGCTCGTCAACGACATGCTGATGCCGCCCATAGGCAGGGTAACTGGGAATGTAGATTTCAAGGACCTTTTCCTGAGCTTGGATCGGAAATATTATCCGACCTTGGCCGCTGCGAAAGCGGCAGGCGCGCCGACCCTCAACTACGGCGCTTTTATAAACTCCACCATCTATTTCCTGATCGTTGCAGCGGTGATCTTCGTCCTTGTGAGACAGGTGATGCGCTTCCAAGGCTTTCCAAAGTAGCCGGACTGCTTCCGTCAGAGAAGAAGTGCCGGTTTTGCACCACCAAAATTCCGGTCGAGGCCATCCGTTGTCCGAACTGTACATCGATACTAGACAGCGCTGCCGTTGAACTGAAGGCGTAGGGTCGCTGGATGGAGCCCATGCGGGTCGGAGTGCACACTTCGATCTCCGGGTCACTCGAAAAGGCCGCGCTCAAAGCAGCCGGGCTGGGCGCCAATACTTTTCAAATTTTTTCGGCGAGTCCCCGCATGTGGAAGGCCGGCTCCCCCGATCCCGCGCAGATTCGGCTGCTGCAGAAAGTTCGGGACGCTCACGATCTGTTCCCGCTGGTCGTTCACGACAACTATTTGATCAACATGGCGTCTTGCTCCGAGCAGCTTCGGCAGCAATCCGTCGTGGCCTTTCGGGGCGAGATCCAGCGCGCTATCGCGATTGGAGCCGAGTATCTGGTGGCCCACCCCGGCAACTGCAAAGGCCATTCGGTGGAACAAGGCATCTATGAAGTTGTACGCTCCTTGGTCGAGGCATCCAGGGGAATCGAAACGCGCAGCTTGACGGTGCTGCTGGAGAATACCGCCGACTCGGGCGCGGCTTTGGGGAGCCGTTTTGAGGAGCTCGCTTCCATCCGCGATTACGCGGCGCACTTTACCGATCTCCGCCTCGGCTTCTGCATCGATACCTGCCATTGTCATTCCTCCGGCTACGATGTATCGAGCGCTGCGGGGGTGCGCCGGACCGTTGCCAGCATGGAGAGCGTGCTCGGTATCGACAACGTGAAGGTGATCCACAGCAACGATTCGAAGACGCCTTTCCATTCCCGCGTCGACCGGCACGCCCATATTGGACACGGCTATATTGGAGAAGAAGGGTTTCGCTCGCTTCTGAATGATCCCAAACTCCGCAACAAAGCCTTCATCCTGGAAACTCCCGTGGATGAGGACGGCGACGAACTCAAAAACATCGAGACACTCAAGAGGCTATGCCGGAAAAGCCGTACGACGCGCAAACTATCGAAATGAAATGGCATGACCGTTGGGCTCAGGACCCAACGCTCTACCAGCCTGAAGCGAATTCCTCGCGTCCGAAATTTTACGTGCTCGAGATGCTGCCTTACCCGAGTGGGACATTGCACATCGGGCACATCCGGAACTACGCCATCGGGGACGCGCTGGCTCGCTACAAGTGGATGCGCGGTTTCAACGTGCTGCATCCCATGGGCTGGGATGCGTTCGGTCTTCCCGCAGAAAATGCTGCGATCGCTAACAAGCGCGACCCGTACGACTGGACCATGTCGAACATCGCGAAGATGAAACGGCAGCACAGTCGCATGGCGTTCAGTTACGACTGGTCCAACGAAGTGACCACCTGCGAGCCGGAATATTACCGCTGGAACCAGTGGTTCTTTCTCAAGATGCTGGAACGTGGTCTGGCCTTCCGGAAGAAAGCGCTGGTCAATTGGTGTCCGGAATGCGCAACCGTGCTTGCCAACGAACAGGTGGTGGACGGCTGCTGCTGGCGGCATGAAAATGTTCCGGTAGAACAACGCGAATTAGAGCAGTGGTTCCTGCGCATCACGGCTTATGCGGACGAGTTGCTGAGCGCGATCGACGGCCTCGAAGGCAGTTGGCCCGAGCGTGTGCTCCTGATGCAGCGGAACTGGATCGGCCGCTCGGAAGGCGCTGAAGTCGACTTTGCCTTGGAAGAGGGTGGCCCGCCCATTCGCGTTTTTACCACGCGCATCGATACGATCTTCGGTGCCACCTGCCTGATCCTGGCGCCTCAGCATCCAGCGGCCAATGCCCTTTTAGGCCCGGAGATGAAGGCCCGTGCCAAGGCTATGGTGGATTCCGCGGCCTCCAAAGGTCCGGGCGACATCGTCAAAGAAGGCTTCTTTACCGGACATTTCGCCGTCAATCCGTTTAGCCGGGAGAAGCTTCCGGTCTGGGTCGGAAACTTCGTCTTGATGGGGTATGGAACCGGCGCGATCATGGCCGTGCCCGGACATGATCAACGCGACTTCGAGTTTTGCCAGCAGTACGGCATCCCGATCCGGCCCGTCATTCAGCCCGAAGCCGGCCAGGTCCCCGAACTGCCCTATCTGGACGACGGAGTTCTGTCCGGCTCCGGCGAGTACTCCGGCATGTTCAGTGCGGAAGCACGCCAGGTGATGGCGGCCAGAGCCGAGGCCAAGGCGTTTGGCAAAGCGGCCGTAACGTATCGCATCAAGGATTGGGGCATCTCGCGGCAGCGCTATTGGGGCACCCCGATTCCGGTGATCCATTGCCCAACCTGCGGCATCGTGCCCGTGCCCGAGAAAGACTTGCCGGTAGTCCTGCCCTTGAGGGTTCCCATCACCGGAAAGGGCCGCTCGCCGCTCGAGAATGTGCCGGAGTTCATCCATGTTCCGTGTCCCCAGTGCGGCGGCCCCGCCAAACGAGAGAGCGACACGATGGACACTTTCGTGGATTCCTCCTGGTATTTTTATCGGTACTGCGATTCGCAAAACGCAAGTGCTCCCTTCGATTCGGCGAAGATCGCCTACTGGTTCCCGATCGATCAATACATCGGGGGCGTGGAGCACGCTATTTTGCATCTGATCTACTCGCGCTTCTGGACCAGGATGATGCGCGATATCGGTCTTATCTCCAACGATGAGCCGACCCGCCGCCTGTTCACGCAGGGCATGGTGATCAAGGATGGCGCCAAGATGTCCAAGTCCAAGGGCAACGTGATCAGCGCCGATCAGATGATCGAGAAGTACGGCGCAGACGTCGGCCGGGTGTTTGAATTGTTCGCCGTTCCACCCGAGAAGGAGATGGACTGGACCGATTCAGGCGCCAAGGGGTCGGCTGCTTTTCTGGGTCGAATCTATCGCTTCGTGACCCGCAATGTCGACCGGGTGGCCCAGAGTCAGGGCGCACTGACCGACGCCGATCGGGTGGTGCTTCGAAAGCTGCACCAAACGCTCAAGAAGGTTACCGACGATTTCGAGAGCCGGTGGCATTTCAACACGTCCATCGCTTCCATCATGGAACTGGTCAAGGTGCTTTACGCAAATGAAGCTGATCTTTCGGGCTCGGTAATCTCCGAAGTGATGGAGAAACTGATTCTGATGATTGAGCCGTTCGCTCCCTATCTGGCGGAAGAGTTGTGGGAGGAGCTTGGCCGAACCGGGCCTGTGTTTAAGCAGCAATGGCCCGCGTACGATCCCGAGCTGGCGCGGGATGCCGAAGCGGACATTGTGATTCAGGTCAACGGCAAGGTGCGCGGCAGGATCTCGGTCGCGTTCGGAACACCGAACGAGGCCCTGGAAAAGACTGCCCTCAGCGATGCCAAGGTCCAAACGTTTGTCAAGGACAAGCAGATCGTCAAGATCGTAGTGGTTCCCGACAAGCTGGTGAATATCGTTGTGAGGTAGGGCCTTTATTGGCCCTTGTAGGCTACGCGCCAGACCGTATTCGAGCCATCATCCGTTACGATCAGCGCCCCATCGGTCGCCACCGCCACTCCCACCGGCCGGCCCCAGACCTGACCATCCGCGGTCACAAAGCCGGTCAGGAAATCCTGGTACTCTCCAGTAGCGTGACCATTGGCCAGCGGCACACGGATCACTTCATAACCGGCTCTGGCATGCTTGTTCCAGGAGCCATGCTCCGCAGCGAAAATCTCGCCCGAGTATTCAGCCGGAAATTGCTTGCCATCGTAGAAGGTCATTTGCAACGAAGCGAAATGCGGCTGCAGTAAGACATCGGGGACGATCACTTTGCTCTGCAACTCGGGGTGCTTGCCCGCTAAGCGCGGGTCCTGATTGCCGCCCATGTAGAACCACGGCCAGCCGTAAAACCCGCCTTCCTGAACATGCGTGATGTAGTCGGGAACCAGGTTGTCGCCCAAGGCATCGCGTTCGTTTACGGACACCCAAAGCTCGCCTGTTTGTGGATGCACTGCGATGCCAACGGCGTTGCGGATGCCGGAGGCGAACACTTTCAGGTTCTTGCCTTCGGGAGTAAACTCCAGAACGTTGGCGCGGTGAAATTCAGCCTTATGCGTGTCGGAATCGTCTACATTCGAATGCGAGCCAACCGACACGAACATCCTCGATCCATCCAGGGAGAAGGCGACGTCGCGGGTCCAGTGTCCGCCGCCACGCAGGCGCCCTCCGCCGGGGAGGTCCGGCACGATCATTTCTTCTTTCGCGCGGGCCTTCATGTCGCCCGCTTGATAGGCGAACCGGACTACCGAGTCCGTATTCGCGATATAAACGAAGCGCGGGTTTGGCCCCAGCGGGTAAAAGGCGATACCGAAGGGCTGGTGCAGATCGGAAGCGAAGGTCTCAATCTGCGCCGCCTTGCCATCCGGCCTCATCCCGCGCAAAACCTTCACGCGGCCCCCTTCGCTTTCAGCCACGAACAGGTCGCCATTCGGAGCGCGCCGGATCAAGCGGGGCCGGTCCAGGCCAGTGGCGTATTCCGTGACGGTGAAACCAGCCGGCGCTTGCGGCCACGCATCTTTAGGACGCGCAATCAGGTGGGCGCCATTGTCGATTGACTCCGTCGCGAAGGGCTTGGGCAAGTCGGCCACAGTGATTTTACGTGCCTGGCCGGGACGTTGCTGCTTGTAATCGGTAAAGGCGCTCTGGCCCTGAGCAACCTTTACGCCCGCAGGCAATTTAGCCTGAACGGGCAGACCAACCATACCGGTCAGCACAAGGGCGGCGCAGGGAACTATTCGAGAAGATTGAGACATAGATGGCACCCATTGGATGCAGTCCGCTCGGGTAAGTTGCAGAGCCGATGCACCGAAGATTGTGCGAAAACGAGAGTATGCCGAATTTTGAATATGATTTGGTCGTAATCGGTGGCGGTGCGGCTGGCTTGACCGCTGCGGGCTTTGGGGCACTCATGGGTGCGAAGACAGTCCTGATCGAAGCTGAACGACTCGGTGGCGATTGTACCTGGACGGGTTGCATC